>DATGVD010000336.1:0-3891 GCA_035300785.1 Pyrinomonadaceae bacterium
CGCGACCGAGAGACTGCCGCCGAAAACAAGGATTGCAAGAACGATGTGCGCTTTGCGATAGCTGGTAAACCAGGCGACGAATCCATGCATGGCCTTGAACCTCACTTTGAAAGATTCTTTGAAGCAGTCGCGGGAGCCGGCCTGGCGCGGTGCTCTTTTACTTCAATGGTCCAGCGCTGGAGTTGATTGAAGTGAACGCCCAGCGATGGACATTGAAAGAATACATAATATACGCCGGCTTGCGGCGGCACAAAGTTCATTTCATAGACGCCACCGGCCGCCGGCGTGGCCCAGTCGCGTTGCTGCCAGATACCCGGCGCGAGAAACGCGAGCACGCCCACATCCTTCAAATCCGATCTCGGCTTGCCGGTGATGGCGTCCAGCACGCGGAAACGCAAATGGAGATTCTCGCCGGCATAGGCGACGGGGACCGTGTCCAGTGGCTCGATCCTGATGGGAATCTCTTTCGGTTTCGCGAGCTGCGGATTTTCCCTGACCTCGATGTCAAAGCAATTGAGGACACGCGGCGAGTCAAGCAGAAAGGGCACGTCGTAGCTGCCGTGTCCATTGAGCCTGACTGTGGCGGTGTAAACGCCGGGCGAGGTCTCCCGCAGCCCCCGATCCAAAACCAGCACGGCCATCGGATCGCGGCGGTAATTCTGAAAATTTCCCATTGGCGCCGCCATTCCTTCCATGTAGTAATAGATCATTTGGTCCGCTGGGTTGGCCACCAGCACGGCCCCGTCTTCCGGCGCCGCGACGATCGTATCGGCAGGGGAAAGATGCCTGGACAATCCCGGTGCCTTTTGGCCCGCTGGGAAGCGAGTTACGCCGGCATCAGCGCCTGGCTTGCCAAGATCCGACAAACTAATCATCGATACAAACTCGTCGCCGGACGATCTCACATAAGCAAAATTTCTGGTAAACGAAACTTGATCCGGCGCTTGTCCAACGGGCACGGTGTTGAGCAACGCGTTGGTGGCCGTATCGAAAACATAGACAACGTTGGCCTGCGTATTCACCACGAAACCAAACCGACCATCGGGTGTAAACCGAACGGCTCGCAAGCCCGGGCGCATTTTGATCCGATTCAGAATCTCATGTCGTTGCGCGTCGACGACGACGACATCACCGTCGCCTTCGTCGATCACGTAGATCGCTTTGCTGAGCGGCGAGGCCGCCACCGCCGTCGGCAGCGATCCGACTTTCAGTACTTTGATCCGGGCCAACCTCGACGCGTCAATTACGGCAAGCGTGCCGCCCCGTTTGTTTGTGACGAAGGCGTAACGATCGTTTTCGCTGAAGGCGATCTGATGTGGACCCGTGCCGGTCACAATATGAGCGACGACTTTCGTCGTACCGGCCTCTATGACGGTGATTCCGTCGCTCGCCTCATCCGCGTCTTCATTGTCCACCCACAGATATTTCCCGTCGGGCTGCAGGGCGATCCTGGTCGGCTTCACGCCCGCATTGATATGGGTCAGCACTTTCCAACTCGACGTCTCAATCACCGCCACCTGGCCAGAGTCTGGCATCGTCACGAAAAGTCTCTTCTGGTCACCGCTCATCACCCAGTCTTCGCCGGGACTCACTAGCGGAATCAATCCCAAAAGCTTACTGCCCCCAAAACCAGAAAGCGGATCTATGACTGAGATGTTTGGTTCGTGATTCAGCGTCAGAATGAAGTAGCTGTTGAGATCAATGTCCGCACGCCGGTTGAAGCTGGATTGCAGAAACGATTGAACCTTCTCACGGCATTGTCTTTCGTCCGGCACCGGGCCGGTTTTTTTCAGATCGATCCAAGCTGATGGGTGAAGCCGGCTGATCGGTTGACCCGTATTGTTCTCGGTAATCTTGAAGCGTACCGTCGCGTCGTTGCCTTCCAACAACTCTCCGGCGTGCGTGCTCCCGCTGGATTCAATTGTGAATTCGACGGCGATTCCCTCGCGTACGATTTTCTGCGGCGGCGGCGGAACCTTTTTTGGTGCTTGCGCGAGACGGGCGTGGGCGACACTGAAACCCAACAAAATTACCACTAATACTTTGAACCGTTGGTTTGCCATTGACAGAAAATTTGCAAACGGTCTATGCTCCTGCCCGCTCAACGGATTAACTTCGGAATAGCTTCCACATCGCGCGAACTTGCCGCCGGCAATTCGGGTTGCAGCTTATGCTAAAAGCTACTCTTGTCGCAACGCTCCTGGATGAACCCTCTTCACGCGGGGAAGAGCTGGCCGCGCTCCCGAATACCGTCGAGTGGTTAGAAGTCCGCGCTGATCTAATTGGTGACCCGGACGTTGAATGGCTGCGGCGGCGTTTCTCCGGTCGCCTGATTTACACTTTACGCAGCCACGCCGAGGGAGGACGCGCCGGAGACAACCCCGGTGACCGCACGGGCCGCCTTTTGGCGGCGGCTAACCAATACGACGTCATCAACCTCGAAGGCGATCGCGATCTGTCACCCGAGTTGCTGGCGCGGATTCCGCGGGAGCGACGAATGATCTCATGGCATGGTCCCGCGGTTGGGGTCGAGCAACTCAAATCGAAGTTTGCCAGGTTCGCCGAAGTTGCAGCGCGTTACTACCAGCTGGCTCCGGCCGCCGCGCGATCCGGCGACGAGATTGCTCCGCTCTCGCTGCTACAATCTCTCGCGCGTTCGGACACCGCGGCTTACGCCACCGGTCCGATTGGATTGTGGAGTCGTCTGGCGTCACTCGCACTTGGGTCGCCACTCGTTTTCGGCGCCGTGGGCTCTCCGGGTGAAGAGCCTTCGATCAATCGGATGATCGCCGACTATGGTCTGCCAAACCTGATGCCGTTCAAAGAAATCTACGGCATCGCCGGAAATCCCGTGTCGCACTCGCTCTCGCCGCGGCTGCATAACGCCGGCTACCGAACTTTGGGTCGCGAAGCGCTCTTTGTCCCGTTTCATGTCGATTCGTTCTCTGATTTCTGGAACCACATGTTGGCCGGACGCGCCATGCACTCTCTCGGTATGCCCATCATGGGTTTGACGGTGGCTTCTCCTCACAAAGAAGCTGCGTTGGCAGCAGCCACAAAAGTCAGTTCAATCGCGCGCGGGGCCGGCTCGGCCAACTTGTTGGTGCGAGACAACGGTTACTGGCGCGCAGACACAACCGATCCGGATATCGTGTTCATGTCGAGCCGCGAGCGCGGTGTCGACGTAAAGCAGAGACGCGCCGCGGTGATCGGTTGCGGCGGAGCAGGCCGTGCGATTGCCGCCGCCCTCGACCAGTCAGGCGCGCGAGTCACCCTCGTGAATCGCGGTCAGGAGCGCGGTTCGTTTGCCGCGCAGCTACTGGGCTTGCCCTATGTCCCGTTGCTGAATTTTGACGCCGAAGGTTACCACGTCGTAGTTAACGCGACGCCCGTCGGACGCGACGACGACGCCGCTCCGTTCAAGCTCGAGACGCTGGCTGAAGAAGCGGTCGTGATCGATCTTGTTTATGGTTCGCGGCCGACGCCGCTGGTTAACAACTCGGTCGGTTTGGGGCGAACAGTGATTGACGGGCGCGATGTACTTCTGACCCAGGTGCTGCGGCAGTTTCAAATAATGACCGGCCGGGAAATGTCGGCCGGCCTGGCGCGCGAGACGCTCGGCCAGCGCGTGGCGAAGGCGAACGGAAGTAACGGGAAACTTCCTGACGCCAAGCCAGCGTGATCGAATTGCCAGTGAAAAATATGGAAACCGGAGAATACTTTCGCGCAGGTGACAGGGCCGAGTTGGCGAGTGACGGAGTAGACCGGACAATTGACCTCGCGCCATTCGTCGGCACGTGGATAAATACGATGCGGGACACCCAGGGCTTTGCGAAGCTGATCGTCTCGAACAGAGATGGAAAACTTTTCGTCCAGGCTTTCGCTGCTGCT
>DATGVD010000337.1:0-8491 GCA_035300785.1 Pyrinomonadaceae bacterium
CCTGGGCGCGGAAGCGCCGACGCAACACTTTGATTCTTTGGAAGGCGGCGACAAGCCGCATTAGGCGTCAATTGTAATTCTCCCTTCTCCCACTGGGAGAAGGGCCGGGGATGAGGGACTAATGGGCCGGCTTGCTACTGACGCCCTCACCCTAACCCTCTCCCAAAGCGAGAGGGAATTCAGCCAAGTTCTCCGATCTTAAGACGAGGCGATGAAGTTGCTGTGGAACAGAACTAACATCGCCTCGTGTCTTCTCTGATGAAAACGAATGCCGCGAAAATTTGCGTGCCCGTTTGCGTAGCGCGCGCGAGTGAACTCGCGCAAGCAATCGCTCGCGCCGCTGAAGTTGCGGACATCATTGAGTTGCGGCTGGATTGTCTGCTTGATGCTGAGCTTGATTCTGCAAAAAGCATATTAGGCTCGCTGATCGACAAAGTAGAAGCCCTAATCATTCTCACCATGCGCAGCGACGAGCAGGGCGGACGCGTTTCGTTAAGCCTGGATCAACGTTTGCAGTTCTGGTTATCAATTGGTTCCACCGATGGGAACTGCTTGCGGGACTTCGAGCTTGATCTGGTTCAGGAGTACCAACGTCGCAGGGATGAACGAGTGGATTGGAGCAAGGTCATCTGTTCCTATCACGATTTCGTCGGCGTTCCTTCCGATCTCGAAAAGATTTATGAAGAAATGGCGGCGACTCCTGCGCGCATTTTGAAGATCGCGGTTCAGACGGACGACGCGACTGATTGCATTCCAGTCTTTCGGTTACTCGAGCGAGCACAAGGCGGGGGCCGGGAAATGATCGCGATCGCCATGGGCCCGGCGGGAATTATGACTCGAATCCTCGGGCCGTCGCTGGGATCGTTTCTGACGTACGGTTCGCTTGATGATGAAAGCGCGACTGCGCCGGGACAACTAACCGCGAGAGAGTTGCGCGAAGTCTATCGCATAGATCGAATCGATCGACAAACAGAAGTTTTCGGGATCATAGGGAATCCCGTTGGGCATTCGTTGTCCCCTCACATTCACAATGCCGCTTTCGCTGCCGCCGGAATGAATGCAGTCTACGTTCCATTTGCAGTGCGTGATGCCGTTTCATTCATGCGCCGTCTGGCGCAACCTCGTTCGCGTGAGCTGGATTGGATTCTCCGCGGGCTGAGCGTCACGACACCACACAAATCCGTCGTGATGGACCAGCTCGATTGGATCGATCCGGCCGCCAAAGAAATTGGCGCGGTGAACACGATTGTGGTCCGGGACAATTTGCTGCACGGCTACAACACTGACGCGCCGGGGTTCATCGCGCCGCTGCGTAACGCGTTTGGCTCGTTGCAGGGAGCGCGGTGCGCGATTGTTGGCGCCGGCGGCGGAGCGCGAGCTGCGTTGTGGGCTTTGCGTAACGATGGTGCACAGGTGACGTTGTTTATTCGCGATCTTGAAAGAGCCAGCCCGGTGGCGCACGAGTTCGGTGTCGATTGTCGCCAGCTGACCGGTGCGCGCTTCGACCAGTTCGAGATCGTGATAAATGCCACGCCCCTTGGCACGCGTGGCGAGTACGCGGAACAAACGCCCGCCACGGCTGAACAGCTCAGCGGGGTGCGGTTGGCTTACGATCTCGTCTACAATCCCATCGAGACGCGATTTTTGCGCGAAGCCCGCGCCGCCGGATGTGAAACGCTTTCTGGCCTGGAGATGCTGGTCGCGCAGGGGGTCGAGCAGTTCAAACTGTGGACGGGCCTGGACCCGAATGCTGAAATCATGCGAGCGGCCGCGCTCACCGCGTTGGGATAGCGATTCGGTTGAGAGTTCAAGCTTTAGCTTGCGCGGGCAAACGGCAACCTAAAGGTTAAACTCTGAACGAGTCTCGGGTTAATGCAAATTTGAAGTCACAAAACGATCGCTACAGCCGGCAAATTCTTTTCGACGGGATCGGCACAGCAGGCCAGTCTCGCCTGGTAAAATCGCGCGCCTTGATCATTGGTTGTGGCGCGCTCGGTTCGGCGCAGGCCGAATCGCTGGCGCGCGCGGGCGTGGGCCGCTTGCGAATCGCCGATCGCGACTTTGTCGAATTCTCGAATCTGCAGCGCCAGACGATGTTCACCGAGAGCGACGCTGCTGATCGTCTGCCAAAAGTTATCGCCTGCGCCAGACACATTCGCGAAATCAATTCGGACATCAAAGTCGAACCGGAGATCGTCGATGTGAATCATTCGAACATCGAGCGTTTGATCCAGGATTGCGACGTGGTGCTGGACGGCACGGATAATTTTGCGACTCGGTATTTGATCAATGACGCTTGCGTCAAAAACAACGTCAGTTGGATCTATGGCGCGGCCGTAGGATCTTACGGGGTGACGATGACGATTCGGCCGAACGAAACGCCTTGCCTGCGCTGCGTTTTTCCGGAAGCGCCGCCGGCCGCCAGCGCGCCGACATGCGACACAGCGGGAGTGATCATGCCGATCATCAGCGTGGTTGCGGCGGTGCAAGTAAGCGAAGCGCTGAAACTTTTGACCGGGCAAACCGAGAGCCTGCACCACTCGCTGATGCAGTTCGATGTGTGGCGCAACGAATGGCGGCGCATCGCTCCTGGTGAAAAGTCGGCTGATTGTGCCACCTGTGCGCTGCGCCAGTTTGAAACGCTCGACGCTGTGGAACGCGAGTTTGCAGCCGTTCTTTGCGGGCGGCACGCCGTGCAGGTGTCCCCGTCGCATCCGGCCCAAGTCGATCTCTCGGCGCTCAGTCGCAAATTGCAGTCCGTAGGTGAAGTCAAAGCAAACGACTACCTGCTGCGTTTTCGCACCGGCGATTACGAACTGACCGTCTTTTCTGATGCGCGGTCGATCATCCGCGGCACCGACAACATTGCCACCGCGCGTTCGCTCTACGCAAAATATATTGGCAACTGATTCCGGAATCTTGATAAGGTCTACTCGTATGCTAAAACAAAACGTGATTCTTCGATCGATTGTAGTGTTCTTTCTGATTGGCTTTTGCTTCGCTTCAACCTCAATTGCGGGCGAGCCCGTGGTTTGGGAAATGAGTTCGCGCACCGAATTGCTGAAGGGCGAAGCCCGCGGCGTGTCCGTGACCGACAACGGCACGCTGACGCTCGCGCCCCGGTTCGATCAGCTCTTCAATACTGAACAGGCTTATGTCTGGTGTGCGGCGAGTGACTCCGCGGGCAACGTTTATCTCGGCACCGGCCACGACGGAAAGATTTTTCGCGTGACTCCGGACGGTAAGGGGATGCTGTTCTATAAAGCGTCAGAGCTGGATGTGACCGCTCTGGCAGTTGCCGGCGACGGAGCGATTTACGCAGGCACGTCGCCGGACGGCAAAGTCTATCGCCTGAGCGGTGATGGGAAGGCCGAAGTCTATTTTGATCCGACGGACAAATATATCTGGTCGTTGGCGATCATGAACGATGGGTCGTTGGCGGTGGGAACGGGTGACAGCGGCAAAGTGTATCGAGTGCGCGAGGCCGGCGCGAAACCTGAATCGTCGCTTTTGATCAGCACGAATCAGACGCATGTGATGTCGCTCGCCACAAACAAGCAGGGAGATCTGATCGCCGGCACCGATCCAGGCGGACTGGTGCTGCGAATTTCGCCGGACGGCAAAGCGTTTGGGCTCTACGACGCTTCGCTGCGCGAGATTCACGCGCTCGCCGCGGCGCCGGACGGATCGGTTTATGCTCTGGCTTTGAGTGAAGCTGCCGCGACGAGTAAGGCCATAACTCAGCCTTCGTCAACGCCGACTGATGCCGCCGCGGCCGTGGCGGCGCTCACCGCACTCGCCGGCTCGACCGAAGAAGTTAGCGTGGTTGCGCAACCTCAACCGGCCCAGCCGGCTCGCAGCCGCAACGATCTATCTAATGCGCGCAGCGCGGTCTTTCACATTTTGCCCGACGGCAGCACCGACACTCTCTGGAGCTCGACCTCTATCACGGCGTTCTCAGTAGTTTCGGCTCCGGGCGGTGGGGTGCTGATTGGAACATCCGACAAGGGCCGAATCTACTCGGTGACTGACGACGGCCGCGACACTTTGTTGCTGCAATCCAGCGAAGGCCAGATTTCTTCATTGATCGCGCGCGGCGCCGACGTGCTCGCCACTTCCAGTAATCAGGGGAAACTCTTTCGTCTCGGCCGCCAGGCGGCAAACGAAGGCAGCTACGAATCCCCCGTGCGCGACGCGAAACTCGTGGCCACGTGGGGACGGATCTGGTGGCGTGGGCGCGGACAGATCGATCTGCAAACCCGCAGTGGAAACAGTGGACGGCCCGACAAGGCGTGGAGCGATTGGAGCGCCACATACAATGACGCCAAGGGCTCGCAAATCAGCAGCCCCAAAGCCCGGTTCATCCAATGGCGCGCCGTGTTGCACGCGGCGAATAGCTCAGCCGGCGGCGAACCTCGGCTGGAGGACGTAAGCGTTGCCTACTTGCCGCGCAATGTCGCTCCGGAGGTTTTGGCGATCAGTGTCTTGCCGCCGGGTGTGGCCCTGCAGCAGCAGATTCAGATTCAAATGGATCCGAATATTGAATCGGCCGGACTTGATCCTTCAGTCTTCGGCGCAATGCCACAGGCCCCGCCGCGCCGACTCTATCAAAGGGGCGCCCGCTCGCTGCAATGGCAGGCGGAAGATCGAAACAACGACACGCTTGAGTACGCGGTCTATTATCGCTCGCTCAACGAAACGACGTTTCGCCTCTTGAAGGAGCGCATCCGCGAAAATTTCTACACCGTGGATGGCGCCAGTCTGGCGGACGGTCGTTATGTTTTCCGAGTTGTCGCTTCAGACGCACCCGATAATCCGCCGGGCTACGCCTTGTCTGGTGAGCGGCTCAGCGAGCCGGTGGACATCGACAACACGCCGCCGGTGATTCGCCAGGTTGGCAGCCCGCAAATTACTGACGAACGCGCCCGCGCCGTGTTTGACGTAGAGGACGCGACCGGTCGCATCAAGCGCGCGGACGTGAGCGTCGATGGCGGCCCGTGGCATGAAGTCTTTCCGGACGATGGTATTGCCGACAGTCCGCATGAACGATATTCTTTGAACGTGGCCCTGGCAGGTAGCGGTGAACACACAATTTCGCTGCGGGCCTTTGACAACAGCAATAATGTAGGCAGCATCAGCGTAACTGTGCGGCGGTAAGGTGGTGCACGATACCGTGCGAAAGCGGCGCGAAAGGGTGCGCACGGGTCGTTTTGTGGCGCGATCCCGGCCGGCATCAGTCGAGGAACTTTTCAGGATAAGTGTGAAGGTTTAGGTCGTTCGCGGACGTTTCGACGCATCTCAATATCGGGATCGGCAGCATCTTGGCATCGGGTTTGCTCATGTTGTGGTGGCGCAACTCTCCGCCTCTCCCTTATTTGCGTGGGTGAGAAAGACGAGGAGGAGAGCAGTTATGAAAGAACTAAAACGAATTCTGTTGGCGATACTGGTGGCTACGATGGTCACTGCGTGTGCGTTTGCACAAAAGAATAACAACGATAATCGGCCGCCGAAAGAGAATCCAAAAATCATCGAGCACCCCAAGCCACCGCCCAGCAATACCAACAACAACAGCAGCAACAGCAACAAGAAGAAGCCCTGAGTGAATTGATTGCGTTTGGCTACGGGGAACCGTTCGACCCACAGGCAGATACGCCGGCGGGTCGATGTTTTGTCGGACACAGATTGCCGACCAAACAGGTTAGCGTTACGTGCCGCTAATTGTGGCTTCAGTTCGTTCTTGCCAAGATTCTTGTTTTCATTGTCCTCATATTTGGCTTAGTATGCCTCCGCAGTTCCAGGCCTGGTCTTTTCCAAATACGTCAGAGGCGACCATGAATTCAAGCGAAGTTTATCTAAAGAAGCTCCGCGGTATCGCCGGGTTTGATCTCAGACCGCGGCCGCACGATGAACGTATTGATGCCCTGATGGAAAAGTATTTGCGGAGGCTACGCTTGTCTTTGCCAAAGCATAGGAGAGCTACCGGCAGAGTGCCCGGCGCCGCCATCGTCGTTAGAAAAGGGAACGAGCTCATCCATCTCAAGGGCTATGGCTGCGCTAATCTCGAAACGGGGGAGCAGATAACCCCCGAAACGGTTTTCGACCTTGGCTCGGTCTCCAAGCAGTTTACTGCTTTCGCGGCGCTCAGTATTTTTGCGGCCTCTGAGTTAGATACCCCGATTTCAAAATATCTTCGCGGCTTTCCACGCTATGCAGACAAAATCACCATCAAGCACTTGATCCACCACACCTCTGCCTTACCTGACTATATTGATCTCCAGGTTGCCGCAAGACGCGCCGCCGAAGATTGGTACGCCAGGGTCATGCGGCGGCGCGATAATTGGTATCCGCAGATGCCCCGTCGAAAGAAAGCCAAAGAGCTCACAAATAGAGACGTTCTCAAGTTGGTTGCTTCGCAAAGACTTCTACCTCGAGAGCCTGATGTAGACTTCGAATACTCAAACACGGGTTATGTGCTGCTGGCAGAGATAGTGCGCCGAGCCACCAAACAACGGCTCTCCGAGGTACTTAGGGAAAAGGTCTTTTCCGTTGTAGGCATGGATAACACCTACGTTTTTGATGAGACGTCCAGGTTCCGCAAGAAAGCTCCTGAGGTGTTGCGTCACGCGAAGTGCTACAACGCCGTGAAAGACAAAGGCTTTGTACCCGTTGGCTACAGCCCAATGAATTTCGTTTATGGCGATGGCAACATCCATTCGACGATCGTGGATATGGCTAAGTGGGACCATTATTTGACCGCGCTGGATCGCAAGACAATTTGTGAGTCTCACGCAGAAGGTGAGAAACCAGCCGTAGACGCCAGGAGCATTTTGTGGTTGCCTGCGAAATTGCAGCATCAAAAGCAGGCGGAATATGGTGCGGGCTGGAACTTGCTTCGTAACAAATACAAAGACAAGGTTAAGGAGAATGGCAGATCAGTGACGAGAACCTTTGCCAGCCGAGCTGAATATCATCGCGGCGAATGGTTAGGCTGGCGGAATTATATTGCGCGAGCGCAAAAGTGGATGTTGCCCGCAGAGGGGGAGCCTGTGGATCCCGAAACCTGGGAGAGTATGGGGATAGTTGTGTTAACCAACAATACCGTGCTTGCAACACATAAAGAGTTCTATGCTTGCGCTTTGGCTAAACAGATCGCGCGGTTTTGCTGGGGCAATTTCAAGGAAGACAACATCATAAACTGTGTCGACTGCGCGTTAGCATAATCCTATTGGGCACGTTGTTTCAGCATCGATTCGAGTGCGGGGCGACTCAAGCGCTCACCGCGCCAGGCGTAAGTACGTAAGCCATCGATGGCGGTCCAGGTCGTGTGGCAACGCGCGCGAATATTTTCCTCATCCGGATCACCCCAACTCCCATCCTCGTTCTGGCTCGCCAAAAGGTAACTAGTTCCCCTATCAATCAGCGGATGACCAGCGGGCAAACCAAAAGCTCTTAACGAGTCAAGCAGCTCTCCGAGCAATTCGGGGTCATGGTTCACGCAGGCTGCTTCAACATTTGCTTTCAGGTAAGCAAACTCCTGAGGCAGCCAACGCGGTGACAGCCTATAGGTGTTGTAATCGTTCAAGGTGTAAACGATGTGGGTGACCGCGAAGATCGCATCCCGAACGACTTCTTCGTCTTCATCTGTGCCAGCCGGATACCGACGCATAACAGGCAACCACTTCAATACGTCGGCATAACGCGCGCCGAATAGTATGCCGCATCGCCCGCTGACGTAGGTGCTGGCCAATGCTCGCATCCAAACTCTATAACGGCTCTGGGTTTCTAAACGCTTCCGGCATTTCTTGCAGTACGTTCGCCCGCGCTGATTCTTCAGGCCACAGTCGCACCGGTAGGACAGATCATTCGCCGGAGGCTCGCTGACTGGGTTGAATCCCAGCGCGTCCTGAGCTGAAAACCGTTTGGCGGCAGTGCGTATTTGCGCGTTGAGTTCGACATCCCTCAAGCCAATGCGGCTTAGCGCGTAGCGGACTAAGACAAAATCGAGGACCAGATCCGGGCTGGCATCCGCTGGTACAAGGCGATGCGCACGGCCCCAGCGTTGCGCGAGTCTTTGGGCCCGCGATCTCGCCAGTTGCCGGAGGCTTGCATCGCGCGAAGTAGCGCCCACGAGAGCGAAGCAGCAGATCAACAAGGTCCCATAACGATCAAAGCCGTCCGTTGTGCCGGCGACACGATAGATGAAATCCAACCCCCGCTTGATCGATGTCTCGCGGCTGGCGATCTGGTCTGGTACTTTGGTCATTGGCAAAGTTCAAGTCGCCGGGGGACGGCAAAAAGTGACACGGGCGTCCCGCCCGTGAATCACGCGCAAGATGCGCGTGCCACGCTCAAACGGAACCAGGACTATTGAAGTTATTGACACCCCTAAAGAAAACCTATATACAGTGCCCTCAGTTCAAAACTGGTCCGACGCTAGTGTTCCTGGATTTTGGACCAGGTACAACCCCAACAAAAGGAGAATTCGAAATGG
>DATGVD010000338.1:0-12960 GCA_035300785.1 Pyrinomonadaceae bacterium
TGCGCGGAAACTTCACAAACGGTAGTCGCACGCTGCGCACAAAAAATTGATCTGAACGAATGCCGGAGGCCGGCGTATAGCCAACCGCGCCGCCGGCGGCGATCAGATCGTCCTGGTCGATGCCGTCGCCGCTGATTCCAATCGCGCCCACCAACTCGCCGTTCTTGTAGAGCGGAATGCTGCCGGCAAAAATCTGAATGCCATTCGGCAAGTTCGGCAGCGCAGTGCAGGGCGCGGCGCCGCCTGACAGCACTGTTTGCAGATTTGTCTTGATTAGATCGGCTTGCAGGCCGACGTTAAAGACGCTCCATTGATCGATCGGCGGACTGAACGGACCGGGCGCGGTGTTGTTGATGCCGTCCGGGAAGAACGGGCGATGCAGAAATCCGACTGCCCGATCGCTCAGGGCGATCGCGCCATTGAGTTGCACGCCATCATTCGCCGCGCGCGTGACGTACGAGCCGAAACCCGCGCCGCTCAAGAGTGCTCCGGCATTCGCGCGCGAGAAAAACGCGGCGGTGCGGGCTTTCTGCACTGACACATCAAACCCAAACACCGGCGCATCCGACGTGCGAAAGACGCCAAGGACGACGCCATTCGCGTCAACAACAGCAATCGTCACGCGCGCGTTGCTGCCGAGCGGCTGCCGAATCGCCGCGCGCGTGATGTTTGCCTGCTGCGCGCCGTGCGAGATGATTGTGTTTACGTCTGATGCGGTCAGCGAATTTGCGGTGACTGTCGGACTGGCGATGAAAGGGAAAAAACGCGGATCGGCTTCGCCGGCGATACCGCCGACGACCGCGGCGGTAAATTGCGAAGGCTGCGCGCTGCGAATCGGAAACAGCGGATCGACTGCGCCGGGCAAACTGCCAAACGCCATCGTCGGCGGAGCAGGCGCGCTGGTCACATTCAGATAAGCGAGTCGAATTCCGTCAACCAGAATGTTGTCGCCGCGAACTAAAGGTGGCGCTTCAAAACCCCGCGCACCCGAAACCGCGATCACTTCTTCAAACGGCTGATCGAAATCCGTCGGGTCGCGATCGACTGTGTAAACGCCATCGCCTTCAATGCCGACTCCGCCAACCGCTTCTCCATCCTTGTAAATCGGAACGCTGCCCGGATCGCCGCTCAGGCCGAGCGGCAGTCCGGGAATCTTGATGTCGGAACAAGGCAGCGAGGAAAACTGCACGCCGTAGAGTGGGCCACCGGCTTTGAAATCGACTCCGGGCGGGAAGTGCTCCTGAATGATGAAGCTGGCCGTGCGCGCAGTGAACGCATTTCCACGCGTGCTGAAGATGGACGCCGTTGCGGCTTTCGAAATCGCCGCGAGCTTTGCGGGCACCACGGTTCCATCGAAGCCGACGGGGACAAAGCCGGTCAGCGGGTTCGGAACCTGCGACGGCCCCGGCCCGCCGCCGCGAAACTGGGTTGTCGCCGGCGCTCCGGTCATCTTAAAAACGCCGAGCACGTTTGCTTCTCGATCAGTGACGGCGACGGTTACGGGATGACCGAGTTGTGCGGCAGCCGAAACCGCTTGCGCGATGATCGTCTGCACCTCGGCAGTCGTGAGCGTTCCCGCCGTAGTTGCGGGTTGCGGCGGCGGCGCGATCGAGCCGGGAGTCGGCACCGAGCCGGGATCGTCAGCCGGTCCATCGCCCACGTGACCGATACCGACGCGCACGCGATTGCTCTGCGCCCCGTTGTAACCAATTCCGATCAGCACGTCGCCGACATCCGCCATCTGATCGCTCAACCGGACGATAACTGAAGTTGCCCACTCCTGTTCTGGAACGACCCCGACGTATTCGACCGTCAAATGATAGATGTGATGCGCGCCGTCTTCCGCGTCCGCGGTGACGGCCGACGCATTTTCGCCGGCTGGCACGCCCATCGCGAAGAGCATGATGCGAGTTCGGTTGTCGCTGCCCCAGCTTACCGGCGAAGTAATTGCAAATGGTTCGCGGGTTTGCGTCACTGATTCGACGGCGACGGCGCGCGTCGAAGTTTCTTCGCTGATTAGCGTTACCCTGTTGCTTTGGGCGTGCGTTTGCGGTGGGACGTTCCGGCCGTTGAGAAGCAAAAGCAAGCAGGCACATGCCGCGAACAGGAAGCGAGTTCGGGTGTCGAAGAACTTAGCTGTCATCGGACGGGCCTGTCGTACTTTCGTGCGATGCCGAAACCGGTTTCGAATTCCGTGGAAATCTATCACTAATCGCTGGTCAGTCAAAGCAGGTTTTTCCTAAACTTTTCGGCAAGCGATTTTGATTGATAGCGCGCGGCGCGTGTGCTACAAGTCGCTTACTAAAATGTCTCCGCGAATTGCGATGGTAGCGGTTTTAATGCTGACTTCTGCGATCTGTGCGTTTGCCCAGAAGCACGGATCGATCACCGGGACAGTTCGCGGCGCAGCGCCGGGCGTCGTGGTGGTCGCGACGAATCAAGTTACCAGCAAAGTCACACGCGCGCGCGTCGACGCCGGCGGAAAATATGCAGCGCGAGTTTCCGCGGGCGCTTATCGCATCGCGGTGGCACTGCCATACGTTGCGAAATTTGATAAGTCGAAAAATTACGGCGAACACGCTTTGATCCGCGACGACGTGCTCGAGAACGTGATCGTCAGCGAGGGCAAAGAAACCAAAATCGATTTTGAAGTCGAAAAAAAAGAAGAGAAGCCGCTCGTCCGCATTCCTGAACGCAAGCCTTCGGGTGCCGCCGGCGAGAAAAGTGTCAAGTCGGAACCACAGACCCAGCCGGATCGACACGCGGTGCGCGATCGCTGGCGCATAGGCTTTCCCGAATACGATCGCTACGGCGATAAAGGCGCGCGCGGCCGCGACATTCCTTTCACGAAAGGGCATTGGTACGACCCTTACCACCAAAGCAAGCTAAAAGGCGACTATCCGATTATCGGCAACAAGACGTTTATGATCCTATCGGCAGTCAGTTCAACTGCCGTCGAGTTGAGCCGCACGCCGAAGCCTTCGGATGTCAGCAGCGCCCGTCCGGGCAGTGCCGAGTTTTTTGGCCGGCCGGAAGCGCTCGCGGTCAACCAAACTTTTCAGTTTACGTTTGAGATGTTCCACGGCGATTCAACCTTCAAGCCGCGCGACTGGGCCATCAAGATTTCGCCGACGTTCAGTCTGCCGAACTATCTCAACGCGCGCGAGAACGGGGTCGTCAACATCGATGTGCGGCGCGGCACGAATCGCACAGACACGCAGGTTTCGCTGGAAGAGGCGTTCGGCGAAGTGAAGCTGGCGGACGTCAACGCCAATTTTGATTTCATCTCCGCGCGCGTAGGCATCCAGCCGTTCGTTTCCGACTTTCGCGGTTTTATCTTCTCAGACAACAATCTGGGGGCGCGCATCTTCGGCAGTTTTGATAACAACCGTTACCAGTACAACGCGGCGTACTTCGCGCAGCTCGAGAAGGACACGAACAGCGGGCTAAATCGTTTCGATCTGCGTCATCAGAATGTTTACATCGCGAACATTTTCCGGCAGGACTTCATCAGGAAGGGTTACACGATCCAGGCGAGCGCGCTTTACAACGACGATCGCCGCAGCCACAAATTCGATCGCAACGGATTTCTGGTGCGTCCCGCATTGATTGGCGACGTGCGGCCGCACGCCATCAAGGTTGGCTATATCGGCGTCAACGGTGACGGGCATCTCGGCCGGCTTAACCTGACGAACTCTTATTACTACGCCTTCGGTCGCGACGATCGGAATCCGATCGCGGGTCGGTCAGTTCACGTTAGTTCGCACATGACCGCGGTCGAAGCATCGATTGATAGAGACTACTTCCGTTTTCGCGGGTCGTTTTTCTGGGCGCAGGGCGATAAGAACCCTACCGATGGGCAGGCAAATGGTTTTGATGCGATCTTCGACGATCCGAATTTTGTCGGCGGGCAATTCTCGTTCTGGAATCGCAACGGCATCCGCCTGACACAAACCGGAGTCGGCCTGGTGCAGCCGAACAGCATTCTGCCCAGCTTACGCAGCAGCAAGATCGAAGGGCAGGCCAACTTCGTCAATCCCGGAATCTTTATTTACAACGCGGGCGTGGACGTGGAAATTACGCAGCGTCTGAAAGCGGTTTTTAACGCGAACTACCTGCGCTTTCATCGCACCGAGTCGCTGGAATACGTTCTGTTTCAACCGCACATTCGTCACGAGATAGGTTGGGACTACAGTCTGGGCGTCGCGTATCGCCCGTTCTTAATTAACAACGTGACGATGACTTTCGGCGCGGCGACTCTGAAACCGGGCCGCGGCTTTCGCGATATCTACACCACGGCGGCGACGGACTGTCCGCCGAATTTGAGAGACTTCTGCACCGCGGATAACACGGTGATTAATCCGAGCAATCCGTTATTCAATTTGTTCGCGCAAGTAAAGTTTGTTTTCTAGGATGATGCCACAGAGACACAGAGACACAGAGAAAGAAGAAGCATTGGCCACAGATAAACACAGATTTTCACGGATAAGAAGTAGGCGATTCCGATCTGTGTGTATCCGTGTTCATCCGTGGCTCGTTCTTGCTTTCTCACGCAGAGAAAGAAGAAGCATTGACCACAGATAAACACAGATTTTCACGGATAAGAAGTGAGCAATTCCGATCTGTGTGTATCCGTGTTCATCCGTGGTTCCTTCCTGCTTTCTCTTTGTGCCTTTGTGTCTTGGTGGTGGAAAACGTTTTTCGCGCCCGCGCCGAGGGTCCCGCGTCATCTGCGCCCGCCGAAACCCTCGAAGGCTGCCTGAAGTGTCACGACAAGATCGAGCCGATGCACAAGTTCGGGCCGACGACGACACTCGACAAACTCGATCATGGCAGAGACGCTTTGGGTCTGACCTGCACTGCCTGTCACGGCGGCAATCCGGCGGTGACCGAGAAGGACGCAGCGCATGTGCGTCCGCGTTCTCCGCGCGAGTGGATGCGCGAAGGGAAGGTCCGGATCCCCGAAACATCCGGGCCGCTGCTTGAACGAGAGAGTCTGGAGTTTGTGCGCTTCATCAATCCCGGAGATTTGCGCATTGCCGGGAAAACGTGCGGCAGTTCTGATTGCCACAGTACCCAGTCAAACGGCGTTGCGAAAAGCATGATGACGCAGGGCGCGATGCTTTGGGGCGCCGCGCTTTACAACAACGGCGGCTTTCCGATCAAGGACGCGAACTTTGGTGAAAACTACAGCGAGACCGGCGCGCCGCAAAGTCTCGTTCAAGTTCCGCAACCAACCAATGAACAGAAAAAACTGAAAGGAATCCTGTCGTTTCTCGATCCAATGCCGCGCTGGGAAATTTCGCAACCGGGAAATGTCCTGCGCGTGTTCGAGCGTGGCGGCAAGCGACGTTTGGAAGTCGGCCTGCCGGACAAAGACGAAGATCCGGGCAAGCCGGACAAAGGCTTGAGCGCGCGCGGACTGGGAACTGCGCAGCGCACCGACCCGGTTTATCTCGGTCTGCAGAAGACGCGGCTGCTCGATCCGACGCTGAACTATCTCGGCACGAACGATCATCCCGGAGATTATCGTTCGTCGGGATGCACCGCGTGTCATGTCATCTACGCGAACGATCGCGACGTGCGTCATTCGGCTTTCTATAACTCCGCCGGAAACCTCGGCAGGTCGCAAAGCGCTGATGTCAGCATTCCGAAAAATGAATCGGGTCACCCGATCAAGCATCAATTGACTTCACGCATTCCCACGTCGCAGTGCATGGTCTGTCACATGCATCCGGGCGAGAACATGGTCGCGTCGTACCAGGGTCTGATCTGGTGGGACAACGAGACGGACGGCGAGCGGATGTACCCGGCGCAGCAGCACAATCCTTCGCAGACAGAAGAGCAGCAGAAGCTCAACCGCAATCCCGAAGCGGCGAGTCTGCGCGGGCTTTGGTCTGAGCCTGACTTTCTGAAGCAAACCGGCTCAGCGGAATTCAACAGCCAGCTCAAGCGAACCCAGTTCGCCGACTTTCGTGGACACGGGTGGATGTTTCGCCAGGTCTTCAAACGCGATCGGGAAGGGAACCTGCTTGATGCGAAGAACGCGATCGTCTCGCCGGACGATCCGGATCGATTCAAAAAGTCAGTTCATCTCAACGACATTCATCTTGAGAAAGGCATGCACTGCGTCGATTGCCATTTCCGGCAGGACGCGCATGGCAACGGTGTGCTCTACAACGAACCGCGCGCGGCTATTGAAATAAACTGCGTCGATTGCCATGGGACGATTCGCGAACGCGCGACGCTGCTGACCTCCGGACCCGCCGCGGGGTTCGGCGTGAAAGACGGCAAATTCGATCAAGGCAAGGCTCGCCCCCTGGCCAACATTCGCTTCCGCGATCCGAGCGGCGGCAAGGTCGCGCTGTTTCAGATCATCAGGAGTGATTCGAAAAAGAAAGACGAGAATGGCAACGACATTGCGCTGAGAACCGGCGACATCATTCAGAATTCGATGGTGGTGCCGGGCCGCTGGTGGCGCGTCAAGCAAACGACCGACACGATCAATCCCAACGCGCCGCACCCGGAAGACTACAGCGTAAAGTCGCGCTATGCGAAAACGATGCGCACCGACAACTCGACCTGGGGCGACGTGCCGGCGGACGATAAGCTCCTGGCGCATCGCGATTCGAACATGACGTGTTTCGCTTGCCACTCTTCATGGATGACGAGCTGTTTTGGCTGTCACTTGTCGATGCAGGCGAATCGCAAGATGCCGAATCGTCATAACGAAGGCGGCGAGACGCGTAACTTCACGACCTACAACTATCAGGTACTGCGTGACGACGTGTTCATGCTGGGTCGCGACGGAACTGTCACGGGGAATCGCATCGCGCCGGTGCGTTCGTCAAGCGCGGTGCTGGTCAGTTCACAGAATCAGAACCGCGAATGGATTTATTCGCAGCAGCAGACGGTTTCCGCCGAAGGCTTCTCGGGCCAAACCTTCAATACGCACGTGCCGCACACGGTGCGCGCGACGGAAACGAAAGGCTGCACCGATTGTCATGTTTCAAAGAAGAACGACAACAACGCGTGGATGGCGCAGCTTCTTTTGCAGGGCACGAACTTTGTCAATTTCATGGGACGATACGTTTACGTAGCGTCGGGCGATGCGCTCGAAGCCGTCGTCGCCACGGAACACACTGAACCGCAGGCCGTGATCGGCAGCACGCTGCAAAAAGTCGCCTACCCCGACGATTACCGGAAATTTGTGAGCGATAATCGCGAGCTGCGCACTGCGTTTGAGCACAAAGGCAATCCGCACGTCTTGCAGGTCCAGCTGCGCGGCGAATATGCGTACGTCGCGGCGGGCGAGGGCGGCTTGCGAGTTTACGATGTCGCGCAGATCGATCAGAAGGGTTTTTCGGAGCGCATCACGACCGCGCCCGTCTCGCGATTCGGGCAAAAGTTTTACGTGAAGACAAGATATGCGACGGCCGTCGCCGCGCCCTCGACCCTGGCAGTGGATCCGGCGCGCTGGCGTTTGACGACGGACGGACGGATGGTTGATCCGGAAACCGCAAAACAGATGAGCGTGGACAAACTCCTTAATGAAGAGCAGCCGATTCATCCGCTCTACGCTTACCTCTACGTCGTCGATAAATTCGAAGGCTTGATTCTGGTCAACGCAGCGACACTGCTCGACGGCGATCCGCTGAATAACTATCTGAAGCGGCAGCTCGACGAAACGAAATATCCCAATGGCGCGTTCAATCCTGGCGGCTTGTTGAGCGGCGCGAACAACATTACGATCGCCGGAAGATACGCTTACATTACGACTGATCGAGAACTGGTAATCGTCAGTCTCAACGATCCGCTGAATCCGAAAATCGTCAGCCGGATCGCCCTCAACCATCCGCGCGCCGTCGCGATTCAGTTCAGGTATGCATTTGTGGTCGACGACGATGGCTTGAAAGTGATCGATCTTAACGATCCTGAGCACGCGGGTCTGGGCGAAGGCGCTAGTGTTCCGCTTCGTGACGCGCGCGATGTTTACGTGGCGCGGACGTACGCGTATGTCGCCGATGGCAAAGACGGCGTGGCGATTATTGACGTGAAACAACCGGACCAGCCGCGCCTCGATCAGCTCTACAATGCCGCAGGGAAGTTGAACGACGCCCGCCAGGTGAAGATCGCGATGACGAATGCGAGTTTGTTCGCCTATGTGGCGGATGGCAAGAACGGCCTGCGCATTTTGCAACTCACTTCGCCGGAAACGATGGCGACTTATGCGGGATTTAGCCCGCGACCTGAGCCGCAACTGATCGCGACCTTCAAGACGAAGGGCGAAGCGCTCGCCGTTTCAAAAGCGCTCGATCGCGATCGCGCCGTGGACGAGAGCGGCAACCAGATTGCCGTTTTCGGTCGACGCGGAGCGCGACCGTTTACGCTTGCGGAAACACAGCGGATGCTGCGGACAAATGGCGGCCGGGGCGAAGCTTTTGCCGTGACTGACGAGCCGGCCACCGAGCCGCGGAACCCGAAAGCCGCGAGTGCTACGGCATCGGTCTCGGCAATCATTAATTCGGTTCCTGGGTCGGCGGCGATAGGCGTCGCCGGCGTGTTACTTGCCGCCGTCTTTATGACTCGCCGGCAGGCGCGGCGCGCCTTGCTGGCTCGCGATGAAAAAGTTATTGCAAAATCTGCCGTGCTAAGGTTAGATTGACGGCGGTTCTTATCCGAGACCTTACCGCGGCAAGCGTACGGCTCTCAGGCTGCGCAGATAATCGAACATTCACTGGAGGTAGGACAGTGCCGACCGGAACATGCCCAGAATGCGATGCCGACGTTCATGTTGATATCGATGTGGACAAAGGCGAGACAGTGGATTGCGACGAGTGTGGCATCACACTCGAGGTCGTCGGCCTCGATCCCGTCGAGCTGGATATCGTTCAGGATGAAGACCTGGACGATGATGACGACGAGGATGAATTCTGAAAAGCAGAAGGCAGTAAGCAGACGGCAGTAGGCAGCAAGAAGAGACGTCTGATAGTTTCGCGGGCGGTGGGCTCTTGGGGTTCGGTGCTTGCTGCCTTTTGCTTTCTGCCTACTGCCTTCTCGCTTCGTATCCCGGCCGGCTCTGCCGCAGCGTCATCCCACCCGGACCTTCGATCCTGATCGTGTGAAACTTGCCGTCGTTCCGCTTTTCTTCCGGCGGATAGAATCCCAGGACATAAGCCGCCGCAACTTCTTCGGCGATCGCGCGAAACAGCGGTCCTAAATCCTTTTCGTTTGCATAGATGCTCCGGCCGCCGGTCTTCTCGACTAATCCGCTGACATCGAGCGGCGTCGGCAGCGGCGTCACTTGAGCGGACGCGAGCATGTGCGTGTACGACGGCATGGTGACGACGTAGACGCTGGTGTCGGCCGCGTTGGCGCGTTCGATCACGGTGTCCGGCGAGACCGTGTCGCCGACGGGGAAGCCATCGGTGATCACCACGACGGCTCGCTTCATCAGTTGATGTTGGCGCACGAGCGGCGCGTGGCGGACCAGCATGCGCACCGCGTCATCGACGGCGTCGTAAGTATGCGTCGACATGCCGTTGGGTTCATGCACCAGACGCTCGTAAGCGCGTTCGAGTTTCTCGCGATCGCTCGTGAACGACTGAATTATCTTCACGCGCATGCCGAAGGTCATCAACGCAAACACCGCCGGATGCTCTGACAGCCGCCGCGAGAATTCGCGCATGGCGTCGGCCACGCGTTCAATCTCTTCGGGCGACATGCTGCCGGAAAGATCGAGTGCGAACACAATCGCGGCCGGGCGTGGCGCGCCTTCGATTTTCTCGACATTGAAAGAAGCGATCGGGCGCTCAATTCCATCTTCGTATAGTTTGAAGTCTTCCTTTTTCAGGTTGCGAACCAAGCGGCCTTTGGCGTCGGTGACGGTGACGTCCAGCGGCACCAGGTCCGTGTCGATTTTGATAGTGTCCTGTGGTTCGGCTTCGGTCGGAAGCACGCGGCGAGGGCGCTCTTTCTTCGCGGGATCGTCCTGGGCAAGAACTGGAAATGAAGTTAACGCAATCAGGACCAGCGTTACCGCGATTAGAGAGAAGCGTAGCAATCGAGACGATGTCAGACCAGCAAACATGATCACGAGCGATTATACGCTGGCGACAATTGCGCGCGCCATATCGTACGCGGGCAACGCCACACGAGAGATCAGGCCTCTTAAGCTCCGTTAGGAGCACGATACTTATAGATGTACCAAAGGTTTGCCCAACTCACTCAGCCAGCGAGCGACATTTTGTTAATCGCTGGCTGAGCCTGATGGAAGGGATACTTCTCATCTATAAATATTTCGCGCCTAATGGCGCTCAAAGCGGTGCTGGCCGCTTGCTGCCGGTTCGTGATAACTTTGGCTTCGAAGGAAAACAAGATGAACGCGATCAAATCGATCTCCGCCGCCGCCGCGCTATTGCTTCTTTTATCGTTCGCCGGTCTCGCGCAGGACAAAACCACCGGCGCCATCAAAGGCAAGGTGCGCGTTGAGAAGGGTTCGCCGGCGGGCGTGGCCGTGATCCTGCGTCAGGGAGAACGCGAAGTGACGCGCACGACAACTGATAAGAAAGGCGAGTTCGTTCTCGCGCACATCGCGGCCGGAGTTTATGGCGTCACGTTTCGCAAACCGGGCCTCAGCGTTGGGTCGATTGAGAGCATCGAGGTGAACGCAGGCAAGACCCGCACACTCCACGATCTTCCGCTTCCGGTTGACGAGGGCTCGATCGCCTTCATTCGCGGCAGCGTTTTCACCGAAGGCGGTCGCAGCGTGCCCGGCGTCCGCATCGAACTGGCCAAAGTTGTCGGCGAGAGTTCGACGCAAAAAATCGATTTTCGCATCACCGGCGAGACGGGCGAATTTGTTTTCCGGCTGCCGCCTGATGCGGCGAAGTATCGGCTGACTTTGAAAGCCGACCGCGTCGAACCCGCCTCGAAAGATGTCGAAGTTGATAGCGCCGCAGTATATCGCGTGGCCTTTACCGCGAAACCCGTCCCAAAATAAGTCTTACGTCTGAGGGCTCAGGTCTCAGAAAAAACATCAATTGAGTTGGAGTCGCCGTGGCTTTGAGTTACGATTCGCGCAAAGCCATGTCTGATCGCGAAGAGTTTCTGACCGCGAAGCAGCTTGCCGAGGTCCTGCAAGTGAGCGAGTCCACCGTTCGCCGTTTGGCCGCCAAACGCCGCATTCCTTCCGTCCGTCTAACGCCGCGCATCATTCGTTTCCATCTGGACGCGGTGCGCGAAGCGCTGGACGTGCCGCGCATTTCCAGCCCGCATGGCGTCCAGATCGACGACGCCCAGTTGTCGTTTGAAGATTTACTTTCGAGTTAAGGAATGGAGCTACGGAATGAACGGCGTTTAGAGTACCAACTTTAGTTGGGATTTTTCCGGCGCGGCAAACGACCCGACTAAAGTTGGTACTCTATACACCGCCATTCCAGGTTGGACTTTACTTTCGCGTCGGCGGTTGAAACTCCATCCACTTGCCGTCCTGTTTGACGAAAGCGCGTGGTCGCTTGATTGGAAACTTGCGCGCGAAGGCCGGATTGCTTTTCAGGAAGCGATCGATGGTTGCGCGATCGCCGGTCGCCATGCGCCAACTTCCGTCCTCGCGTACCAGATACTGCTGCACGACCAGCTTGCCGTCGGCGTTGAAGGGTGGAGCAATGTGCGCGTACATCACGGTGTCGACGACTGCCAGATTGCCTGAGACGCGCACGGCGCCAATTTCGATCCGCTGCAATTGATAAAGATTGCTCGTTCCCTGAAGCCCCTTCACCAGACGTTCGCGTGACAGCCGCGCCCGCGACGATGATGGAAGCGAATCGTAAAGCGCCTCGTACTGGCCCGCCTTCAGTTGGTCGAAGATGCGCTTGACCGCACTGCGCACATCGGATTCATCGGAAGGCGTGGCGGCCATCGCGCCGGCAGGCATCAACAGGTTGAAGCCGGAAATCAAAAGCAGCAGCAAAAGAATTGTTCGTTTACTCTTCATCAGACTCTTCAGAAGCTTCCGGTTCACCGGAATCTCGTTCAGACGCCGCGACTTGGGCGCGCAACTTGCTGCGATAGCTCAAAAACCACGCGACGGCGCCCAATGCAGCACTAACGAATCCGGCCGACAAATTGTTTCGCCAAAGAAAAACCGCGGCGGCTATCAAGAGCAGCGACGAACCGATGAGCCAGATACGTTCCATCGCTCACTTCACATCCACAGTAATCGACGTTTTCAAAGTGTCAGGCGCATAGCACTTCTCAGTGTCACAGGCCTGGACCGTCAATTCGATCGGCAACGACCGCGCGCCTTTGCCGGCGTTTGCTTCCACGCGTAGCGGCAACCTGATTTGCGCTTCGCCTTCGTAAACCGCCAGCGGTTCCTCCGCGAACTGAAATTTCTCTTTCTGTGCGATGGGATAGATCGGCTTGCCGGCGATTATTCCCTCCGCCTTGCCTGGGTTTACGGCGGTAGCAATCAAATAAGGGAAGGTCGCCGGGTTGGCGTTGATGTGATAGCCCGGAGAGATTGAAAGCATCACGGTCGCGTCAGCATTTCCTCCGGCCGGAATCGAAAGGTCTGCGGCTCGCACCTTCACCACATCTGCCGATGATGAAATGGCCGCCGGTGCGGTTCCGTGCGTGCAGCCCGTGAGCGCGAGAACAAGGAGCCAGGAGAAGGTCAGCGATTCTCTCATGAAGATTCGTTTCATCCGGTAACTTTCACTTCCTCAGTGTCCTGTTTACGAGTACGACTGCGAGCACGTTTCACGACAGCCCTTCCGATCAGAGCTGCGGGCAAAAGGATCAGTACCAGGATTGGCAACGACGCGATAGCTGCGCGGATGAGGAAGAGAATGATCGCCAGAGCCACATCGACCCCTTCGGCAAAAGCAGATCTGACGTTGTACCAGAACCCGACCGCATTTACGATTTGCGTCGGCGTTTGCAGCGTGACGTTGATGG
>DATGVD010000339.1:0-3006 GCA_035300785.1 Pyrinomonadaceae bacterium
CGTCGGTGCATGTACGCCGTGGTTACATCTCGTCGATTTCAATTTTCGAAGACGTTCCTTCCGGTTGCGACCTGATCGAAGCCGGCGAAGGCTCGGTAGTAATGCCGGGACTGGTCGACACACACGTTCATGTCAACGAACCCGGCCGTACCGATTGGGAAGGATTCGCGACGGCGACGCGGGCAGCCGCGGCCGGCGGAGTCACGACGATTGTCGACATGCCTCTGAACTCGATTCCGGCGACGACCACGCTCGCCGGCTTGAAGGCAAAGCTGGAAGCAGCCAGCGGCAAGTGTTCAGTTGACGTCGCGTTCTGGGGTGGTGTCGTGCCGGGGAATACGGGTGAGTTAGCTGAGCTTTGGGAGGCCGGCGTCGTCGGCTTCAAATGTTTCCTGGTTCATTCGGGCGTGGATGAATTTCCCAACGTCACGGAAAAGGATCTGCGTGCAGCGATGCCGGAACTCGCGCGGCTGGGCGCGACGTTAATTGTTCATGCGGAACTGCCGGGTCCGATCGAAGCTGCGTGTGGTCAAGTTTCGAACGCCGAGGTCGTGCGAACCTACGACGCGTTCCTGCGGACGCGGCCGCGCGCGGCTGAGAATGAAGCTGTTAAGCTGATGATTCGGCTGAGCCGCGAAACGGAATGCCGCGTTCACATCGTGCATCTTTCATCGGCCGAGGCGCTGACGACGTTGCGGGAGGCGAAAGCGGCTGGAGTCTTGATCACAGCCGAAACCTGTCCACATTATTTGTATTTTGGCGCTGAAGAGATCCCTGACAGAGCGACTGAATTCAAATGTTGTCCGCCAATTCGCGAACACGAAAATCGCGAGGAACTTTGGGACGCGCTGCGCGACGGGACGATTGACATGGTGGTTTCGGATCACTCGCCGTGTCCGCCCGAAATGAAGTTGCCCGAGCCGGGCGATTTCACAAAAGCCTGGGGCGGGATTTCTTCTTTGCAGCTTCGCTTGCCGGTGATGTGGACTGAGGCGAAAAAGCGCGGGTTCACGATTAGCCAGATCGCGGAATGGCTGTGTCGCGCGCCGACCAAGCTCGTGGGATTGGATCGTAGGAAAGGCGCGATTGCCGTCGGTTATGATGCTGACATCGTCATTTGGAATCCTGACGCGGAGTTTCGCGTCGCACCGGAGATGATCCATCATCGTCATAAGTTGACGCCTTACGCGGGAGAAGTTTTGCTTGGCAAAGTAGAAAAGACTTTTCTTCGCGGGCAGATGGTTTATGATTGCGGCGACTTTAGTGAACGGAAGGGAACGCCGCTCCTGCGCACGAGCAGTTGATTTCCTTGCGAGCTTTGCGCCCTGGCGTGAAATACGATCTCGCAAAGGCGGGAGACGCCCAAGGTACTCCGAAGAATATGGACTTCGCTGAACTAGTTGATCTTGCCTCCGAACGTCTGGGCGGCGCCGTGCTCTTCGCCAATGACGAGTTCTTTGCCCCGAAAGAGAACCTGCTCAAACCCGCCACTCCAGTCTTTATCGAAGGGAAGTACACCGATCTGGGCAAGTGGATGGATGGCTGGGAGACGCGGCGGCGACGAACGCAGGGGCTGGACTGGTGCATTGTTCGGCTCGGCCTGCCAGGCATTATTCGCGGCGTGGTGGTCGATACCAGCCATTTCAAAGGCAACTATCCGGAAGCATGTGCGCTGGAGGCTTGCGCGATCGACGGCGTTCCCACGGGCGAACAGTTGCTGAGCGACTCGCTTCCGTGGGTTGAGATTCTGCCGCAGGCAAATCTTAAAGGTGATTCGCTCAATCAGTTTGTCACCAGCAGCGAGCAATGCTGGACGCATCTGCGTTTCAAGATCTTTCCCGATGGCGGCGTCGCGCGCCTGCGCGTGCACGGCGAAGTCGTGCCTGACTGGAATCGCCTGAAGAAAGTCGGCGGCGAAATCGATCTCGCGGCCGTCGATTGCGGCGGGTTGGTGCTGGCTTGCAGCGACATGTTCTTCGGGCATCGGCACAACCTGATCATGCCGGGACGCGCGGCGAACATGAGCGACGGCTGGGAAACGAAGCGGCGGCGCGCGCCGGGACACGATTGGACGATCATCAAGCTGGGCACGCCGGGCCGCATCCGACGTCTGGAAGTGGACACGTCGCACTTTAAAGGGAATTTCCCGGAGAGTTGTTCACTGGAAGCCTGCAACGCCGCGGACGCGCCGCTGGAGACCTTGCGGGATCGGCAGTTTGTTTGGAGGCCGGTGCTGGCGCGCACGAAATTGCAGGCGCACACGCGCCACCTGTTCGATGAAGTGATGGACGTCGGGGCGGCGTCGCACGTGCGCTTTAATATTTTTCCGGATGGCGGGGTGAGCCGTCTGCGAATTTACGGTACGATCGAAGTTTAACGTGTCTCCCTTCTCCCTTTGGGAAGGGCTGGGGATGAGGGGCGTAGCTGAGTTGAGCTTAAGGTCCTCGCCCAACCCTCTCCCAGGGGGAGAGCAAAAGAATTCAGGCGGTGAATACCGGACTTGATCAACTGAACGCTTTTTCGCAAGAGCAAGCCGAGGCCGAGTTTCTGAAATGCTGCGGCTCGCAGCGTTTTGCGTCCGCGATGGCTGTGGCACGACCTTTCGCGGACCTCGATGGGCTTTTGACAAACGCCGATAGCATTTGGCGGTCGCTTAGTTCTGAAGATTGGCTCGAAGCCTTTCGTGCTCATCCCAAGATTGGCGAGAGAAAGGCGGCCGTGGCGCAATCAGAAGAAGCGCGGAAGTGGTCTGCTCAGGAGCAATCAGGAACTAACGACGCGGCGGCTACTACGATGGCCGCACTCGCGAAGGGAAACCGAGACTACGAACAGCGCTTCGGCTTCATCTTCATCGTTTGCGCCACCGGCAAGAGTTCTGAAGAAATGCTGGCTATTTTGCAGACGCGCTTGCAGAATGAAGCCGACACTGAAATCGCCGTCGCCGCCGAAGAGCAACGAAAGATTATGCGACTAAGACTGGAAAAACTGCTTCAGCAGTGAGCGAAA
>DATGVD010000340.1:0-5371 GCA_035300785.1 Pyrinomonadaceae bacterium
ACATCACCCGCACTTTCGTTTTCGGCAAACCGACGCAGCGCCAGCGCGACGTTTGGGAAATCGAGCGCAAGTCGCAGGACGCCGGCTTTGCCGCCGCCAGGGTGGGCGCGCCGTGCGAAGCCGTGGACGCGGCCGCGCGCAAGGTCATTACCGACGCAGGCTTTGGTCCCGACTATAAAACTCCGGGGCTCCCGCATCGCACCGGTCACGGCATCGGGCTCGACGGGCACGAATGGACGAACTTTGTGCGTGGCAACAAGACGCCGATTCAACCGGGCATGTGTTTTAGCGACGAACCAACGATCGTAATCTATGGCGAGTTCGGAATTCGTCTGGAAGATTGTCTGTACATTACCCCGGACGGGCCAAAGTTTTTCACCGATCAGAGCCCGTCGATTGATAAGCCGTTCGGTTGAGAAGGGAGCGAACAATGATAGCCTTCTCGCCGCGCAAACAGAATCTCACCCTATACATAATGTCGGGCGCTGACAGTCACACCGAACTCCTGAAAAAACTCGGTAAGCACAGCGTCGGCGGAGGCTGCTTGTATATCAAACGTCTCTCAGACATCGACCTTCCCACGCTGAAGAAACTGATTCGAGAGTCGGTCAAACAAAAGCAGCGCGGCGCACAGAAAAGTTAGCGCAAGAGTGGCACGGGCCATCTGTTAACAAACTATCGACAAGCCGTTAGCTAAATCAGGCAGAGTTTTTCTGTGCGAGAGATTTCCTGGCCCCGACTCAATCTCGAAATCCGTTAACGACAATTTCAACCGCCGCCCACTTTCTCCTCTGGTTTTCTGGAAAACGCGCCCAATTTGCTCTTGAAAGTCTGGTCCCTTTAGCCATTTCATCAGAACGTGGCCGTGGTAAAGGCAAAGCCGCAACACTTCTGGACACAAATTGAGGTCTTAACAGATTAACCGCAAACAAGGAGAGAAATCATGAAGCTTTTGTCCAAGGTAATGCTGGCCATCGCGGCGCTGGTATTAGTCGGTCTGACCAGCGGGACATCTTACGCTGACGGCATCGTTCTGGTTAGTCCCGAGATACAGAAATTGGTACCACCGCTCGCGGCGCTGAACCTTCAACATCAGGGAAATAGCACATTCGAGGCGGGCGGCGTCAGCTGGACAGGCAGTAACGATCTTGCGACCGGAGACATTAGTGCCGGACCGCATCAGCACACAGTTTCACTGACGGATTTGGGAGTCGGGCGAGCCAACGACCTGCGCGTGCTGCTTAATATCAACGAAGCCAATGGCCTGGATAAGGCTCCGATTACGATCGATTCGCTGGTACTGACTGCCTACGATCAGGCCGGCAACGCTGTCTTCTCGGCCGATCTGGTCAACGGCACACCGATTACCCTGGATCAATTCCGGCACGGGCAGGGCGCCAATTCAGATTTTGCCTTTGGCTTAGACGCCGAAGCCGCGGCTCGATTACAGGCCGCGATGGATGCCAACGGGAACCTGAGGCTGGGATTATCCGCGGCCCTCAGTAATGTGAATGGCGGCCCGGAAAGATTTACTTATGGTGGCGCTGCCAGCCCCACGCCTGAACCGGCGACGATGGTGCTGCTCGGTACCGGCCTGGCCGGTCTGGCCGGCGCAGCGCGTCGTCGTCGCAAAGCCGCGGCGAGAGCGAGAGAGATTGAGCCGGACACTGCCTGACGGTTCCGCTCCGTACATGGATGTTGGAAAGTCGGTCAATTGAGCCGGGGTGCTTCGAAAGCGCCCCGGCTTTTCGTTTTTGCCTCCGGCTTGGTGTTGGGAAAAGAAGGAAAGCAAATGAACGGTTCATTCCTGATACGGCAACTCGCTTACTGCAAAAACAAATCCTGAAAGCACTCCTCATGGTCGCAGCCCCAAATCACCACTCGCGCTCAAACGATCTGAACTCTTCCTCGAGCTTCCATTGGAGTTTCGCTTTCTCGCTGTCGGTCACATATTGCCGGCAGCTGTTCGATGCGAGTTTCATCATGGCGACGTCTTGACGGCACTGGGCGACGGGAACAGATTTGCGGCTGTCGCTCCACAAGCTTCCTCCGGCGATGAATGCAAAGTGGAGACTGTTGCGCGCCATCGTCTTCAGCTGCAAGTAGCCAAGCCCGTGTTCCTCGACGGCTTTCAAAAACTCGCGCGAGATTTCCGAGCGTGAAACTCCCTCGTCGTCAGTAGCGAGCGCCACCGGCACACCGTATTTCATGTAAGTCGCAAGCGGATGCTGCGGCCCGGCGATTCCAAGGATCCCATCGTTGCTCGACAAGCAAATTTCGACCATCACAGGGCGTCGCGCCATTTCCCGCAACAGCCCGTAAGGATCGTTCTCGTGCATGAGGTCCACGCCGTGGCCGATCCGCTCGGCATGCGCGATCATGACTGACTCGCGGACATGAAATGTCAGACCGTCGGGCGGTACCATGCCCGGCGCGAGTTCGCCGGCGTGGAGAGTAATGTGCGCCCGCGGATAAAGTGCCCGCAAAAAATTCAGCATCTGCATATGCTGCGAAAAGTTTTGCATCGACGCCAGACTGTCCTCGGGTTGCACCAGATTCAAAGCCACAACCTTTGAGTTCGGATCGTTGGCCAACGCGAAACCGGTGACCATCTGCGCAAACACCGGCCCCAGTGCCGCGCCGCGCGACACTTGCGCGATATAGCGAACCGTCACCGAACAGCCGGCGTCAGCTTGTGGCGTGCCGCATTTCAGCAAACGATCTTTCTCGGCCTCGGCGTCTTGCAGATTCTTAATTCCAATTCTGGCTGCGTCGTCGATGCCGTTGCTTTTCAACTTGTTCAGCGTGTTTTCGAAGTTTCCGTCCCAACCAACTTTTTCACCGATCTGGCTGGACATCACTCCCGTCGTTGTTCCGTCCGGCGTCAGCATTAACTCCAGATAGAGCACCTGACCTCTGGCCGCGCGCGCTGCGACGTCGGCAATCATTTTTCCGTTTTGGTTGTAAGTGGCGACGCCAAACTTGCCGAACGTGTCGAAAAAATGATCGTGCCCGCTTTGTCCGGAGAGCTGCCAGTTGCGCATCGACCAGGCGTCGATCATCTGCCGGTAGAGCACGGAATTCGTCAGGGCCGCACTCGCTGGAGTTTGTCCCGCAGCACACGGCGGCAATGACAGCACCATCGTCGCGATGTTGACGCAGGCCCCGCCATCCGCGGCCCATTGAACATAAGACTCCGCATAGATTGAACCGGAAAGATGATTGTGAAGATCGCCGCCCTTAGGCATCTTGAGCAGGAAAGCTAAGAGTCCCGGCGACGATTTGCGCAGCGACTCGAAGTAGCGCGCGGTTCTTTGTTCCGCTGATTGCGGGAACGCGCCGGCCTTTGAGCCGGCGGACTGCGCGTACAGCATGAGCCCACAACCTAGAACCAGCGTGAGAGTCCAGATCGCATTCCTCAGTCGGGCTCCAGCAGTAGGGACTTTCAGCATCTTGTTAGCTCCTGTCAGGTTTCGAACTGCGCTGGGTTCGGAGCGACATTGTAGGCGACGTTGAAACTCTCAGTCCACAAATCCGGGGACTTGGCCAATCCATTTGCAAGCGGTTCAGGATCAGATTGAATTTGCGCTCCAGGAGACTTCATGCTAAAAGAGGCCCGCAGCGCAACCCACTTCTGGAGGTAAATACAAGATGAAAAGATTCTCGTTCGCTTTGCTGCTTTGCTTTGCTCCCATCGTCGTCTCGGCAGCGCCGTTGAGAGTCGTCAACGTCAGCGCTCCCGCGATCAACTGTGTCTTCAATCCCTCGTGTACGGTTACCGTTAACGACACCTCGGACAATATCCCGATGAGCACCGGCGGCACAGGCTTTCTGCAATCGCGAACCTACATCGGCGCGCCTGGAGCTCCGGCGCCATGGGCGAACGTCTACGAGTATCGCATCGATCTGCGGAACGCGGTCGGGGCGACGGCGATTTCGTGCATCGACTGGATGAAGATGGATTTCGGACAGGTAGCCAGTCTGGATTTCAACGCCGATGGCCGGCCGGATCAGGTGTTCGTGGTGACCGGCGGCGGTCTCGGCACCATCGGCATCGCTTCCGCGATCCAAACCGGAAGTAGTATTAGATTCAATTTCACGTCGCCGATCTGTGAGGGCGGAGCACCGGGAAGGGGCAACAGCAGTTTCTTCTGGGGCCTGGTCTCGAAGACTGCGCCAAAGTTTGTCACTGCGACGCTGCACGAACCCGGCGGCGCCGTGCACATCGTCAAAGCGCGCGCGCCGAAATAGAAACTTCTAACAGTCTCGAAGAGAGAACCATGCGCACCAGGTTAACGGCTTTTGCCGCGTCGCTGACATTCTGTCTCTGGCCGGTTCAGTTCCCGCGACCGTCGGCGGCAACTACGGCGCCCAGCCCGAACACCGTCTATCTGTTCGTCGAGGTCGAGACGAAAGTCTATCGCAAGGGCGTCGAGATCAGCAGCGAGAATCCTTCCGAGCGCCGCTGGTACTTTTCTAACGTCATCGTGCAGCCGATGGACGTGCCGACTTACTCGCTCATTAAGCAGAAGATCATGCCGTACTTCAGCCGCAACGTAATGGATCCGTTTGAGGCCCGCGGCTTCTCGCTTGATTATGGGGAACAGGACGTCAGGCTCAACGGTGAGGTTTCCCAAGCGAACTACGAGACGCGCGCAGAGGCCGAGGAGCAGCGCAACAAAGAGATCGAGTATCGCAAAGGACAGGGCGGTAACATCTATTCTTTCGAGCTCGTCTTTGACGGGCCGGCGAAAGGTGAAGAAACCAGCAAACCGAAACTAATTTACCGCGACAAAGAACAGCCGGACTACGGCGCGAAGTAGCCGAGTCACCTCATGACAAACCGAAGATTCTGGCGGCCGTTGTTAGTATTCACCAGCGGCTGCACGCCGAGCGCGCTTTGCACGATCGAGAGTTTGGCGTTGAGCCGCGGCTCCGGCAACAGAAACTTGTCGGCAGTCATCCGCGCGTGATCGAAATCGAGCTTGGCCAAAAACGCCAACTCCTGGCCGTAACGCGCGACCATGCCGACCAGATCGCTATCGCCACGCAAAGACAATTCGCCATCCTTGAACACTTCGACTTCAAAACCGTTCAGCACCTCTGCGTCGGATAACAGCTCGTTGAGCTGCGCGATGCCCGGCTCAAGCACCTCAAAGCTTTTCTTCGCATCGAGGGCCGCGTAGGCGTCGGCAACTTTGATCTGATCTTCAAAGTCTTTGTAGCCGGTCGCTTTCCTGCTGACCAGCGTCCGCGCGTCATCCAGAAACCGCAGCGCCAACTTCGGATTGTCCTTTTGCGTCGTCACCGACAGTTCAATCAGAAACTTTACGCGGTCTGAATCCGACGGCAGGGCCGCCAGCTTCTGTCT
>DATGVD010000341.1:0-5692 GCA_035300785.1 Pyrinomonadaceae bacterium
TTCTTGTCTGAATTTCGCGGGCGATCCGATTTTCGCCACAGCGCGCACGCGACTCCCAGAAAACTGATCGCCGCGATGGTCGGCACCAGCGGCCCTGGCAATTTCGAAATGGCCTCGCCGACCAGCACCGCTACGCCCATCTTGGCCATGAAGGCGATCGCCATGCCCAACATGATCGGCAACGTGCGATACCGCGCGGCCAACACGCCCGTGGTGTAAAGCAGTTTGTCGCCGACAATCTCAGCGACAAAAACAGTTCCGAAGGCCGTGAAGAAGATTAAGATCACTTGATTTCGGATAATGGTGGCACGGGCGTCCCGCCCGTGACTCACGCGCAAGATGCGCGTGGCCACAACTCGCCGATCAGTTGATTTCGGATTGCGGTCGAAGCCGTCGCATTCTAAGATGCAAAACTCTGCCGTGCAACAACATCTGGACTGGCGGCTCCTTATATCCTTGAGCGCATCGTGCAAGTATTTGCAAAAGTGCCCTCCTTAACTCAGGCAAATCTCACAACAGTTATCGCAGAGAAATACGGGCGTTGGTAGTAGTCTACCTAACGCCGCTATTCTGGCGATTTCAGCGCGTGGCGAGCTGGCGCGGTCGATCCTAATCGGCCCGGCCCGGAGTAGGAGAGAGTGATGGCCCCAAGGAACGCAAACCGACTGCTAATCGTAACCAACGCCGTTGGTGTTCTGCTGCTGTTGGCAAGCATGGCCGCTGCACAGACTCCGCAGGGCGCATTGGTAGGAACTGTCAGCGATCCAAACGGCGCTCGGATCGCGGGTGCGATAGTCACTGCCGAAGCGGTCGGATCATCGCTCAAACGGGTAGCCATAACTAATTCCATGGGCGAGTATCGGATGGAAGGTTTGCCGCCCAACGATTATCGTGTCAGTGTCAGCGCCACCAACTTCTCGCCGGTGACGTACGTCGTCCAGGTCACGGTTAACTCGTCTCCGACGATTCCGGTCGTGTTGAAGCCAGGAGCCGTGACCGCGAGCGTGCAGGTTGCAGACAGCGGATCGTCGCTGTATTCACAACCCCTCGAAACCACGAGCAGCGTGCAGAAGACCCTGATCGCAAAGAAAGATTTGGCGAACATTCCGCTGGCGCACCGGAGTTTTGCGAACATTGCGTACCTGGCGCCGATGACTCAACCTGTCGAGCCGTCCGATCCAACGAAGGCGCGCATTACGGCGGTTGCGTTTGGCGGCAGCTCCGGCCTCAATCTCGATCTCTCGGTTGACGGCGGCGATAACAACGATGATTACATCGGCGGCTTCCTGCAAAACTACTCGCCTGACGCGATGCAGGAATTCGTGGTGCGCACCTCGCAGTTCGATGCTGATACTTCGCGTACGAATGGCGGCTCGGTAATCATCAGTACGCGCCGCGGCACGGATCAATGGCATGGAGACTTTGGTTATTATTTTCGCGCCCGCGCTTTCAACGCCCGCAATGTTCTGGACAATCCTGAGCCGAATCCAAAACAACCTTTCTCCCGACATAATGGAATCGCTGCGTTCGGAGGCCCGGTCAAGACCGGCAAGCTTTGGTTCTTTTCTTCTCTCGAGTACATTCACGAAAACGCGAGTGTAGCGTACAGCGCACTCAGTCTGAGTGAGTTCACCGCTCTGGCCCGGTTGGCGTCAATGGGACTGATCCCCGGTGTTAGATCGATTGACGTTCCGACTTCGGTTCGGGTGCCTTTCCGCGATGTCTTGTTCTCAACCAGGATCGATTGGTTTCAGTCGGAGCGATCGCAATGGTTCTTCCGCGGTTCGTTGGATCGGAATCACACGCATAACGACCTGATTCAGCAATCAACGCTGCCTTCAACGGGTGCGTTCACTCGCTCGAATTACTACAGCTTTCTGGTTAACAATCAGTTTCAATTCAACTCGAAGTGGCTGGGAAATCTCGTCTTCCAGGCCAGCGACTTTCATCACACCAAAGATCGAAACTCGCACATCGGCCTGGCGCTCGCCTTTCCCTTTAGCTCGACCGCGATCACCACCTCAGGATTTGAAACCTTCGGCGATAATCAATTCGTTACGGGTATCACTGCCTTTCCGATCCGGCGCGATCAGCGCAAGTATCAGTTCCGTTACGACGTCGCGCGCACCGGTGGAAAGCATGCGATCAAATTGGGCGCGAACTTCATCTACGAACCAAAGCTTAGTGGCCGGCTGGCTGATGATGCGGAGACTCTTGTTCAGTTTCCCGAGGAACCGACGTTCTATGTTGCCAACCCCGCCGACTTCACCGCAGATTTCATCGCCGGCAGCGAATTTATCCCCGCCAGTAATGGTACGTTTTCGCAAAGTGTGAAAAGGCTGGGACTGTACGTTCAAGACTCGTGGCGCATTCGTCCGAGCCTTACCCTGAATCTTGGATTGCGCTACGACACCACCTTCGGATTGTTCCGAGCTTCGGGGCGCAACCAGGATCAGAACCCGGCCGTCATCACCCTCAACGCGCTGCGCATCGGACTCTCGCCCGGCATTCCGCGCGACTATCGCCGAGCCTTTGCGCCACGCCTGGGCTTTGCTTATTCGCCCGGTCGTTCGACAAAGACTGTCATCCGCGCTGGTGTTGGTATGTACTACAACGATCTAAATCAAAACGGATGGGTCGACGCTTTCCGGGCAGTCAACGAACCTTTCAGCGGCCTACTTGCTGCCGGTGAGCAAGGTGCGGTGATCGATCCAGACTATCACACGCCCTACGCCTTGCAGTTTAGCTTTGGCGTTGAGCGCGTGCTGACTCCGACCTGGCGATTGAACGTTCATTATGAACATCAACAGGGCGTGCATCAGTACCGTCGTTACGAATACGTCAGCGACTTTACGTTGCCGGCCACGGCGCCGAGCATCTCGCTCTTCCGTACAGACAATCGGTCGCGCTATGACGGGGTCGCGTTTCTGGTCCAGCACAGTTTCTCAAAGCGCTTCGAACTTTCCGCGCACTACACGCTGTCGAGCGCGAAGACCTGGGGCGCGACAGTTGGCGAACTGGCCGACTACGTAAATGGAGTGAGCGACGTGCGCAACGCTTTCGGCCGGGGCGACTTCGGTCCGTCCGGCGAGGACGTGCGGCATCGGTTTGTGCTGGCGGGGACTCTGCGTTTGCCCGGCAAGATTGAGTTGATAACGCTTTCGCAGTTCGAGAGCGCGCGTCCTTTTACGCTCGCCACTCCGGTCGACCTAAACGATGACGGTATCGATTCGAATGATCGCGCAGTGGTCAATGGTGTGCAAACATCTCTCGATCAATTTCGCGGCACTCCTTATTACCAGATCGACTTACGCGTGAGCCGCGATTTTCATTGGGGAGACCGTGCGACGATCAAGCCGTTTGTCGAGTTCTTTAATCTTTTGAATCGAACAAATCCCGGCAACAACTTCATCCCAGATCTTTCGGCGTTGCCGGTGCCGCGGGGCGAGCTGGATAATGCGCGCCACTTCTGCCTGAATTCGGCCTGCACCTCGACGAGGCCAATTACTCTGCGAGATCTGCGAGTGCCGGCGGGTGCGTTGGGAGACTTCTTCGGACCGGGAACGACCGTCGGAATTCCGTTCTCTGCGCAGATTGGTGTCCGGATCAGTTTCTGATTCCGTCGCTCACTTCCCAAACCAACCGATCGGCTTGCCCGAAAGATCGACCCAGACGCTCTTGACCTGCGTATAGAGTTCGAGCGCGTGCTTGCCCATCTCACGGCCATAGCCCGATTGTTTGTATCCGCCAAATGGCGAGGCGGCATTGAACATGTTGTAGGTATTGATCCAGACGACGCCGGCCTTCACTCCTTTAGCAAAGCGGTGCGCGCGTGTGATGTCGCGCGTCCAGATGCCGGCGGATAAGCCGTACATCGTTTCGTTTGCCTGTCGCAGTAGATCGTCGTCATTGTCGAACGTGATCACGGACGTCACCGGCCCAAAGATCTCTTCCTGCGCCACCCGCATCGTGTTATCAACTTCGCTGAAGATGGTCGGTTGAAAGAAATAGCCGTTCTGAAACGCGCCTTCGAGTTCCGGCGCCGCGCCGCCGCTGAAAACTGTGGCGCCTTCTTCACGCGCGATCGCCACGTAGCTCTTGATCTTGTTGAGCTGTTCCATGGAAACTTGCGGGCCCATCAGCGTCGCCTTGTCCATCGGATCGCCGACTTTGATTTTGTCCGCCTTCTCTTTGAAGCGCGCGAGGAATTCGTCTTTCACTTTCGCTTCGACGAACAGACGCGAGCCCGCACAGCACACCTGACCCTGGTTGAAAAAGATTCCCATCATCGCGCCGTTGACTGCTTGATCGAGATCAGCGTCCGCAAAGATTACGTTCGGTGCTTTGCCGCCGAGTTCAAGCGAAACCTTTGTCAGATTATCTGACGCGGCTTTCGCAATCACTTTTCCAATTTCAGTTGAGCCGGTGAACGCAATCTTGTCGATGCCCGGATGTGAAGCGAGCGCCGCGCCCGCTGTCTCGCCGTAACCCGGAATGATGTTGACCACGCCCTCGGGAAAGCCGGCTTCAGAAATCAGCTTTGCGAGTTCGAGCGCAGTCACCGGAGTTTGCTCCGCAGGCTTCAAGACGACGGTGTTGCCGGCCGCGAGTGCGGGCGCGAGTTTCCATGCGGCCATCAACAAGGGAAAGTTCCAGGGAATGATTTGCCCACAGACGCCGACCGGCTCGCGCAAAGTGTAATTGAACATCTGCCCCGGCACGGGAATCGTCTCGCCTTCGATCTTCGTCGACCAGCCCGCGAAGTATTCAAAGTTCTCGACCACGCCCGGCAAATCGATGTAAGTCGATTCCTTAATCGGCTTGCCATTGTCCGTCGTCTCCAGCGCCGCCAGTTCGCCCGCGTGCTCTTCAATCAATTGCGAAAGTTTGTAAAGCAGCCGCCCGCGATCGCGCGCGCTCATCTTTGACCATTTACCTTCACAGGCTTTACGCGCGGCAGCCACAGCTTTATCAACGTCGGCTTTGTCGGCTTCGGCTACTTCGGCGAAGGTCTCGCCGGTAGCCGGGTTCGGCGAACTGAAGGTCTTGCCCGATTCAGCGTCGACGAATTGACCGTCGATGAAAAGTTGATAACGACGCGGCGTGGTTTGAACTGGTGGCGGTGATGACATGATAGATTGCTTCCTTGATCTCGGTCTATTTTGATTAGAGTGCTGAGAAATCCAACACTGAAGAATGTCAAAGTCTAAAGCGAGGCTTAGCGGAAATCGTCCACGCTTAACTTCGCGCCTTCGAGGATGCTTTTCAAGGTTCCGATTGGAATGGGCTTATTGCCGTGGTCCGCAAACAATCACCTGACGACCATCCTGATGCCGCCACTTTTGATGGCTGCCTTTCTGTCCCACTTTGACGAAGGCATTGCGCCGCAGCACGCGAATGACATCGTTCGCGTTACAGATCGGAAAGCGCTGACCCATTATGCGGTAACTTCTATCAACTTGGCGGACTCGGCGAGAGGAATCTCGGTCGGCTCAAACCATAGCTCAAGAGCTTCCCTGGCATTGGCTATGGCTTCCTCTTCAGTGTCGCCAGCCGAAGCGCAACCCGGCAGTTCAGGAAAGACTGAGGAGTACCGCCCGGTCTCGGAATCCTTTTCAACAATAAGACGAAGCTTCATGAAAACAATGATAGCGACCCTGGATGCATTCGTCTAGCGCTCTGTTGCTGCTTG
>DATGVD010000342.1:0-5162 GCA_035300785.1 Pyrinomonadaceae bacterium
CAGACCGGCCTGGCTCGCGTCGCGGACACGACGCAGAGTTTCGGATTGCCGCGGCCCGCGCCGTATCCGGCGCTGGCGCTCGGCACGACGGAAGTTTCACCGGTGCAGATCGCTTCGGCCTACGCGGCGTTTGCTAACGGCGGCCGGCGCATTCAACCGAATGTCCTGGCGCGATCAGTGTCAGAGCCGGGAGCGGGCCGGGGTCCCCGCGCGGGCAGCCCGCGTGGGGTGGAGGATGCGACCGGATCAAAGAGTCAGTTTGAAACTGAAGCGCAAGGGAACGATCAAGTGATTCAGCCGGGCACGGCGTTTATGATCACAGACATGCTGCAAGGCGTGATCGAGGAGGGCACGGCCCGCGCCGCGCGCGGACAAATACCCAGGACAGCTATAGCTGGTAAGACCGGAACGTCGCGCGACGGCTGGTTCGTGGGCTATTCAAAGAATTTGGTTTGCGCGGTTTGGATTGGATTCGATGACAACAAGCAGCTGGGTTTGACGGGCGCGGCGGCGGCTCTGCCGGCGTGGGTTGATTTTATGAAGAGCGCCGTTGATTTCCGACCCGAACTCGGCGGCAAGTCTTTTGATCGCCCCGATGGCATCACGATCGTTGAGATCGATCCCGAAACCGGCCAGCTCGCGACAGGCCTTTGTCCGCTCCACGAACGCGTCGCGATGGCGACGACGCAAGCCCCTTTTTCCGAATGCTATCGCCACAACGTCTACTTCGATCTGACTAACTCAGCGGAGCAAGCAAAGACCGAGACGCCGGCGCTCGCTAAATCTGAAATGCCGCATCCGAACAATCGCCAGAAGTATCCAGCGGGAGAATTCGCTTTGCTGCGCAATACGCGGGTTGATACTGACAAGAGCGGAAGAAAAGTGCTGGTGAATGAGATGAGAGTCGTGGGGAGATAAGAAGACTTTCCTTGGTTTCGCTCCGCCAGGAGCGAGATATTTATAGCAGCCGCTGTCCTAAATGAACCAAAGCTCCTTTAGGAGCGAAGTCTCATATTCCGCTCCTAAAGGAGCGCATTAAATCCTTGAATTCCTTCGGGGCTATAAACATCTGGCCCCTACGGGGCCAGGAAGCGACCGCACATCAGGCGGCAAAGCCGCAAACCGAACTCACGGTCAGTTCTTCTCCAAAATCACTTGCGCGATAGCGTGCTCGGTCGTGTGGGCAATCGAAATATGCACCGCGGTTGCGCCTGATTCTTCATAGAGCTCGCGCGCGCGGCCATGGAATGAAATCAACGGCGCGCCCGATTCTTTCGCCGACACTTCCACGTCCTGCCAACTGATCCCGCCACTCCAACCAGTCTGCAAAGCTTTCAGCGCGGCTTCTTTTGCGGCAAAGCGCGCGGCATAATGTTGGGCAGCGACTGCGCCACGCGATTCGCAGTAGGCGCGCTCGGCGTCAGTAAAGACGCGTGCGGCAAAGCGCGGCGTGCGCTCGATGGTTTCGCGCACGCGCCGGACTTCGATAATGTCGATGCCGATGGAAATGATCATGGACGATTCCGCAATTGAACGCGCCGGTTTCTACTGGCGCGAAACTGACGGCGTGCGCGCGCTGGTTTGCGCGCCGCTGGAAGAGGACGGTTTCATTAATGCATTTTCAACTCGGCTCGGCGGCATCAGCCCGATGCCGCTCGGTGCGCTCAACCTCGCCGGCTTTAACGAAGACGACGCGGAAAATATTTACGAAAACCGGCGCCGCTTCCTGAAACTGTTCGAAGGCGACTGGACACTGACCGGCTGCTGGCAAACGCACAGCGCCGGCGTGCGCGTCGTTCGCAGCTATCAGGAAGCCCAACCCACACCCGGCGTCCTCGGCGACGATATTTACTGCGACGCGCTCGTCAGCCGGACGCCGAAGATTCTGCTGGTGGTCAAGACCGCCGACTGTGTTCCCATCCTGCTCGGCGATGCAAAGACCGGCGCGTTCGCCGCCGTTCACGCCGGCTGGCGCGGGACCTCGTCATCGATCGTCGGGCGCGCAATTGAACAACTTCAAAGCGAATACGGCACGCGCGCCAGCGACTTGCGCGCCGCGATTGGGCCGGCGGCCAACAGTTGTTGTTACGAAGTCGGCGATGAAGTCATTAAAGTATTCAAAGAGCGCTTTCCCGAGTCAGACCACTTGTCCACGCCCACCCGCGAAGGTCATGCGCGCATCGATCTTCAGGCAGCCAATCGCGATCAGCTAATCTCGGGCGGCGTCTTACCCGATCGCATTCACGTCGCACCGCTGTGCACGATGGACCGCACCGATCTTTTCTTTTCCTATCGCCGCGAAAAAAAGCTGCTTGGCCGCGTCGGGCGCTTGATGTCGGTGATCGGAAAGCAAGAGTAGCAACTCCCAAAGATGAAGTCGGACCTGCGCCTTCGAGCGCGGCTAACCCAAACCGAGTGTCCCGCCACCGGAACGAAAATCGGGTGGCGGTGGCGGTTGTAACAGAGTCTCACCGGATCCACCTTTGACGACGAGCGTCCCGGCCAGCATATCGTGCAGCCCCTGCTTCTGTTCAGAGAAGGCGATCATGATAAAGCCCACGCCCAGGATCAGCCCGGATAGGATCTTGCCAAAATACCGGCCGGTGGCTTTGCCGAAACCGATGCGATTTCCATTCACATCGGTAACTCTCAGGCCCAGCACTTTCTTGCCCACCGTTCCCTGCCACGACGAGCTTTCGCACAGGCTGAAGTAAAGCCAACCGGCCACGAGGGAGAGCCCGTTGGTCGACAATCTGGCCGCCAGCATATCCGTCGAGTTCGGGTCTGAACCGCTGGCGAGGATGATCAAGCCAAGGACTATCCCCACGGGTATGGAGACGGCGCACGAGATTAGGGTGTCGATCAAATACGCCAGGAAACGGATCCAGAAAGCTGCGTACACAGGTTGTGGCATAGGTTCGAACACGATTGCTCGCCTCCTCTTGGAGCGCCGACGGTTCGCCGGCATCCTGACCGGCCTGATTACCCTCTTGCTAACGCAATTGGTCAGGGACTAACGTCTGCCGAACACCCACCCGTTGGCTCGCTGAACGCGATCGTTTGCGCCGGCGACGCCGACGCCCATGTCCAGGTCGTGATTCTTTGGCGGAAAACAAACCTCGTCGTTGCAACTCTGATAACGCAGGCGCGCTTTCAAGACTACCTCATTGCCTTGATAGTTCGCGGGCACGGTTATATTGAATCGCAAAATCGCGCGACCTTCATAGACCGCCAGCGGCTCGTTGTTTACGGCTTTTAGTTGGCGCACGATGGCGTGTGGATAGATCACCGGTCCCACCGTGACGCCGCGCGGGGCTTCGATCTTCAACGAGGTCGGAATCGAATACTTATTGAGCGGGCGGTTGGAGTTGACGTGATAACCGGACGGGATCTCCATCACGATCGCCGCCCGGATCGTGCGCCCGCGCTGGGCTTTGTCGTTTGAGTAATAACCGTTTACGCCGATGTTCGGATCAGGCGCCGGCGCGGCTCGCATCCCAGACCCGAGCACCAACAACAGTACCGCAAGTGAAAAAGTGAATGTGCGACGCAGAAGCTTTGTATTCATTTCAATTCCAATCAAGTGGTTCAGTTTAGATGGCCAGAGATTCTACCTGCGCCGGGGCGAAATCTGAAACTGTCTGAGCAGGATTTGCGGCGCGCGCCGCCAGTTGCCCGCAGGCCGCCAGAATATCGCGCCCGCGCGGCCGGCGCACGAAAGCATGGACGCCCTTCGATTCCAGAATTTCGCGAAACAATTCGACCCGCTCAGGCGGCGAAGGTTGATAAGGCAAAGGCTCAGCCGGGTTGTGCGGAATCAGATTTACTTTTGCGCGCAGCTCGTGGCGATTCAAAAGGTTCGCGAGTTGCCGCGCCTGCTCGTCCGAATCGTTGACGCCGTCGAGCATGACGTACTCGAAGGTAAAGCGCTCGCCCGGCTTGAGCGCCTTTTGAAAATCTTCACACGCGCCCAGTAATTCGGTCAGCGGCCATTTCTTGTTGATGGGCATCAACTTGTTGCGGAGCTCATCGGCCGGCGCGGCGAGCGACACGGCGAGATGCGGGCGATCGGGAATCGTGGCCAGCTCGCGTATGCGCGGTACGATGCCGGCAGTCGAAACTGTCACGCGCCGCGGCACGATGTAGAGGCCGTGGGGCTCAGCCATAATCCGGATCGCTTTCATCAGGGCTTCGAAATTCAGAAACGGTTCGCCGGCGCCCATGCCGACCAAATTCGTGCCGCGCGGCGCTTTCACTGAGACGCCGTACGCATCGTTCAAAGCGATAATAATTTGCTCGACGATTTCGCCCGCCGTCAGATTTCGCAGCAGGCCAAGCTGGGCGGTCAAACAAAATGTGCATTGCAGAGGGCAGCCTGATTGTGACGAAAAACAGATCGTGTCGCGTCGCTCTTCGGGAATGAAGACGGTCTCAACGGGGAAACCGTCGTGTGTCTTCATCAAGTAGCGCCGGGTGCCGTCGGCTGAAAGGTAGCGCGACTCTACGGTGAGCGTTGACGCGGTTGAATGGGCGGCGAGTTTGGCGCGCAGTTCTTTCGGCAGGTCAGTTAGTTCGTCAAACGAGCGCAGCCGGCGCTGATGCAACCCGGCAAAAATCTGCCGCGCGCGGTAGGCCGGCTCGCCCAATCCCGCGACGAACTCAGCCAGTTCTGTTTGCGATAAACCTGAGAGATGTAATGACTTCATTTGATCACCCAGATTCTAGCATCTGGAGCGAGCCAGGGTTAGTGTCGGTTCGATTGCCCCTTCGAGAGGAACGGAGCGATGAAGCAAAGGACCGAGTTGAGATCTCAATACAATTTCGGTGGCTTGACTGATAGCTGCTGGGACGTGTATCAGGATTGAGTTCGATGTTAACGAAATCTGACCTCGAAGCCCTCGCAGAAACCCGCCTGCAAGATGCAATTCTCTTATTTCAGGCGGGACGATCCTCCTCGGCGTACTACCTCGCCGGTTACGCGGTCGAACTGGCACTCAAAGCTTGCGTCGCAAAAGTGTTTCAGCCAAACGCTATCCCTGACAAGGCTTTTGTAAATGAAATCTATCAGCATAACCTCAAGAATTTGCTTGGAACAGCAGGCCTTAAGCAACTCTTCAACGCGGAATCGCAAGCTGATCGACAGCTTGAGGCCGCGTGGGGAA
>DATGVD010000343.1:0-2578 GCA_035300785.1 Pyrinomonadaceae bacterium
CGAAAGTGCTGTGAACGCGGTCGCAGTGTAAATGAGGTCGCTTGACCTGATTTTATTGCGCCGGCAAAGGGCGACAAGATCTTGCACATAGGCCGAACCGTAGTACTCGCGGCCGGTGGATTTGGGCGGTGCCTTCTTTAGGTACGGATCACGCAAAAGCCTGTGAATTAGGAAGTGGTTGATACGGCCACTCTTTGCGAGCCGCGCATCTTCGTCGAAACTCTGGCGGCCGCGTGTGAAATGCTGGACAAGACCATCAATCAGCATGTTGCCGGGACCAGTGTCGAATGCGAACACCTGTTCGGGCTGCGCTCCTGCCGGAATAACGGTGATGTTGGCGATTCCGCCGATATTCAGCGAAACGCGGCCGAGTTTCGGATGGCGATAGAGCGCGTAATCGGCAAAAGGCACGAGCGGAGCGCCCTGGCCGCCGAGTGCCATGTCAGCGGGACGAAAATCGCCGATTGTTGTGATTCCCGCGCGTGCGGCGATCACGGATGGCTCGCCAATCTGAAGCGTCGATGTCGTTGGCGAACCGAAATACGGAACGGAGCGCCCTTGATGAAAGATGGTTTGGCCATGGCTCCCAATGAGCGCAATTCTTTTGAGTGAAACCTTGAACTTGCGGCACGCGGCCAGGACGGCGTCAGCGAAGAGCCCTCCCAAACGAAAATTCAACTGACTTAGTTGGCCCGCAGAGATGGCCTGCTGTTCGGCGACCCGAAGAATTTCTGCCCGAAGCGCGCGGGGAAACTTGACGGACGTGTGGCCAAGCAGCTTGGCGTTCAGGCTTGGCGGCGCGCCGGAGATGCGCGCCAGCGCCACGTCAATGGCATCAGCGGATGTGCCCGACATTAGGCCAAGCACGAGCATGTGTCGATGTCTCAATGCTTTTCAGGCAACTTGTTCTGTTTCGGTTGCGAGGACAGGCGATAACAGCGGGCCTTGTCGTCCCAGTAGATGCAATCTTTGTTCTTGTTCCACGCGGCCATCCACCGATCTTGAACGAATTTTCTTCCGTGCTTCTTCAAGAACGTCCGCCAGCAATCCTCCGCGTAGCTGTGACAGTCCTTGTCGTAGAGCGCCTCCAACCCCGGCATGTTGAAGGCCTTCCAATCGGCATCAGTAAAGAGATCGTTCAGGATGAAATAGGCAATGTCGCCTGACGTCGTCAGGGCCCAGTAGTCGTAAATTGGTCTTGGGGTGGCGCGTGTCTCTCGAAGTTGCGAAATGAGCACGGGAATCGCGCCTTTTCCGTCCTTGATGATCCGCTCCATCAGATGCGATGCGCAATAATCCAGGTCTTGCAAACGCCCCTTCGCGCGGCAGCCATTCTCATCGAAGTCCCAAAGAGGATATCTCTGCGGCGACTTGGACGCCGGCCGTTGAGCCTCGGCGGCGTTAACAAAAACGAACGCCAGAAATACTGCGATCGAAAACGTGACGCGCCTTCCCTTCATACGGTTACCTTAACATTTCAGCGCCGTGAGTTGGATTACGTTATGAAATTTGTTTCTTTAGTTCGGAAAGGAGATTGAGGGCGTCGATCGGCTTGAGCTGATCGAGGTCGGCACCGCGCAGCTTTTCCAGAACCTCGCGGTCGAGAGCGGTGAAAAGCACCTGCTGATTGCCGTTCTTGTGCGCCATGTCGGAAGCGCCCGGGGAAAGCGTTTCGCTAAGCTCGTGCTCCCTCTGCTCATGCCGCTTCAAAACTTCACGGGCGCGTTCAATCACGCTACGAGGAAGGCCAGCGAGACGGGCCACTTCAATGCCATAGCTTTTGTCCGCGCTGCCAGGCTCGACGCGGCGCAGGAAAATAATCTCGCTGGGCGTTTCTTTCACCGACACGTGAACATTCTTCACCGCCGGGAGCAGATCGCCCAGCTCCGTCAGCTCATGATAATGCGTGGCGAAAAGCGTCCGCGCGCGCGTGTGCTTCTGTAGATGTTCGACGACGGCCCAGGCGATGGACAGCCCATCAAACGTGGCGGTGCCGCGGCCGACTTCATCAAGCAGCACCAGACTCGCGGGAGTGGCGTGATTCAAAATAGCGGCGACTTCGCTCATCTCCACAAGAAAAGTTGAGCGCCCTCGCGCCAGATTGTCGCTGGCGCCGATGCGCGTGAAGATGCGGTCGGTGATCGGCAGCTTCGCCTGCCGCGCGGGAACGAAGGAGCCCATCTGCGCCATCAGCACAATCAGCGCGGACTGGCGCAGATACGTTGACTTGCCGCCCATGTTGGGCCCAGTAATTAAGAGCAATTGCTGCCGGCCGGGCTCGAAGCAAAGGTCGTTGGGAACAAAGCGCTCACCCTTTTGGCGAAGCAGTTCTTCAATCACCGGATGACGGCCGCCGATGATCAGGAGTTCGCCGGTGGAATTAAACTCCGGGCGTGCATAGCCGCGATCAGCCGCCAGTTTTGCGAACGCTGTGAGCACGTCCATCTGCGCGACGGCTGCGGCGGTGCGGCGCAGGCGCGCGGCTTTAGCGGCCACCGACGAACGCACATCGATAAAAAGTTGCCGCTCAATTTCCAAAATGCGTTCATCAGCGGCGAGGATTTTCCTCTCGTATTCT
>DATGVD010000344.1:0-5955 GCA_035300785.1 Pyrinomonadaceae bacterium
AGGATGAACGCGAACGCCGGACCGACGTGCGCGACCTTCGCGACGATAAGAAAGAGGGCGCGTCGAAAGCCGAGTTGCAGGCGGATCGGAAAGATATTGCCGGCGACACGCGTGACATTCGCAAGGATGAACGCGACGCCAGAAAAGATCGGCACGACCGGCGACGTGATGTTCGAGACGTTCGCGAGGACAAGAAAGAGCCGCCGAAGTAATGGCGAGGCGGTAGCCCGCGCGTAAGCAGGGGGCGTATCAGGATCAGCATGACTAAAGTTTCAACCCGGAGGGGCTGATTCCGGATAACCTACTTGGTCATGCTGCTGGGGGCGAGTGTTGAGGCACGCTCGCCCCTTTTTTTATGGAGTGCGCTAACTTGTTAGCGCTTTGGAACGCGGCGACTCGTCGCCGCTGAACATAACGGCTCCTAATGACGCTTTGAGGTGCGCTGACAAGTCAGCGCAATCTAAAGCGGCGACAAGTCGCCGCGCTCCAAATCACCCGCCGCTTCTCATCCGCCATTCCAAGCTGCTAAACTAACTGCACCCCGGAGGTAATTTCGAATTGGCATTGGTTATCTACACCAAACCTGGCTGTCCGTATTGCCAGCAGGCGCGCGACTATTACAACTCAAAGGGCATCGCGTTTATCGATCGCGACGCGCAGACCAAGCGGGAGTATCGCGCCGAGATGTTCAAGTTCTCGGGCGACGACCCGACCGTTCCATGCATCGTCGAGAACGGCAAGTACGTTCAGTCTGGCTGGGGTGACCCGCTCCGTGGTTGAACGGTGCACGACTGACGGGCCGTGCGCTCGTCAAAGATGATTGAAGTCTGTAACCGCCTGCGATAGCGGGCGGTTGTTCTCTAAGATCGATAGTCTTGAATGAAGGAGGTCAACCACCCGCTACCGCAGGCGGTTCTGACCCATTCTCGGTAAGGAGGCGCGCATGAACTGCCGAAAGCTCTTTCTGCTGCTCTTGATTCTCTCTCTCTCAACTATTACGTTTATGAAGGTCACCGCTCAAAACGGAAACTCGATGCTGCCACCTCCAGTCACGGAGAAGAAACCGAAGATCACTGAGATTAACGGCGACCGTTTGGTCGATAACTATTTCTGGCTGCGCGAGAAATCGAATCCCGCGGTTATTTCCCATCTCGAAGCTGAGAACGCCTACACCGAGGCCACGATGAAACCGACCGGGCCGCTCCAAGCGAAGCTCTACAACGAGATTCTCAGTCACATCAAACAGACCGACGAGAACGTTCCCTATCGTTGGGGTGATTATTTTTACTACACGCGGACAAAAGAAGGTTTGCAGTATCCGATCTTTTGTCGCAAGCATCAGACACTCGCCGCCCCGGAACAGATTATTCTCGATGTGAACGAATTAGCTAAAGGACAGAAGTTCATGTCTGTCGGCAGTTTCGCTCCGAGCGATGAGGGCGATCTCCTGGCCTATTCAACTGACAACACGGGCTATCGACAGTACACGCTGCAGATCAAGAACCTGCGCACCGGCGAACTTTTTCCGGAGAAGATTGAACGCGTTGATGACCTGGCCTGGGCCACCGACAACAAGACGCTCTTCTATGTCACGGAAGACGCGGTCACAAAGCGCAACGACAAGATGTTTCGTCATGTGCTCGGCACCGACAAGTACGAACTGATTTACGAAGAGAAGGACGAGCTGTTTGATATCGGCGTCGGGCGCTCGCGCGACAAGGCCATCATCCAGCTAGAGGCCGCCAGCAAAACCTCGACCGAGAGTCGATACATTCCGGCGAACGATCCCAACGCGGAATGGAAGGTCATTGTCCCGCGACAGCCGGATCATGAGTACGATGTTGCGCATCGCGGCAATTTCTTTTACATCCGCACCAACAAAGGCGCGAAGAATTTTCGCGTCGTCTCGGCGCCGGTTTCCGATCCGTCTGAGAAGAATTGGAAAGAGTTTGTCGCGCACCGGCCGGCAGTGAAGATCGAGGGCGTTGACATGTTCGCGGATCACGCGGTGCTGGCTGAATGGGAGAACGGTTTACAGCAGATTGAGATCGTCGATTTCAAAACCAACAAGCGTCACCGGGTTGAATTCCCTGAGCCGGTTTATTCCACGGGCGTCGGGCCTAACCGCGAATTCAATACGACCGTGCTGCGTTACGGCTATCAGTCGCTGGTCACGCCGTTCTCGGTTTTTGACTATGACATGAACACGCGCAAAGCGACCTTGATGAAACAGACGGAGGTCCCCGGCGGCTTTGATAGAGCGAACTACAAATCCGAGCGCGTCTTTGCCACGGCTTCTGACGGCACAAAGATTCCAATGTCCGTTGTCTATCGCCGCAATGTAAAGCTGGATGGTTCCGCGCCGATGCTGCTTTACGGTTATGGCTCGTATGGAATCTCAATTCCGCCGAATTTCTCAGCCAGCCGTTTGGCCTTGCTCGATCGCGGCGTAGTCTATGTCATCGCGCACATACGCGGCGGCGGCGAATTGGGCGAACCGTGGCGCGACGCCGGTCGGATGATGAACAAGATAAATACGTTCACGGATTTCATCGCCTGCGCGGAACATCTGACGAAACAGAAATACACTTCCCGCGATCGTCTGGTGATTCAGGGCGGCAGCGCCGGCGGCATGTTGATGGGTGCGGTCACGAACATGCGGCCCGATCTTTTTAAAGCCGTCGTGGCGCAGGTGCCGTTCGTTGATGTGCTGAACACGATGCTCGATGCGTCATTGCCGCTAACGACCAGCGAATACATCGAGTGGGGCAATCCCAACGAGAAGCCGGCTTACGATTACATGAAGAAGTATTCGCCTTATGACAACGTTCATAAGGCTAATTATCCGGCGATGCTCGTGAAAGTTTCGCTGAACGACAGCCAGGTGCCGTATTGGGAAGGCTCGAAACTGGTCGCGAAGTTGCGCGATTACAAAACCGATCACAATCCGCTGCTTTTGAAAGTGAACATGGGTGCCGGGCACGGCGGCGCGTCGGGGCGCTATGACGCTTACCACGAAACGGCGTTCGACTATGCCTTCATGCTTTGGCAGATGGGGATTACGAACTAGTTACCGAACCGCTTGCGGTAGTGAGGGTGCAAATGAGGAGAATACTTGCAGACTGAAAAAACGCCATCCGTGGCCGACATCTTTCGCCGCGCGCAGGCGATTCGCGGCGAGAACGCAAAGGCCTCCCACAAGGAGATCGCCGCGCAACTGGTGCGCGAGTTTTCCGGCGGACCGCTGCCGCCGACTTACAACCTGACGATCCCGGAACAGGATGCCCGCGCGCCGGAAGAGGATTGGTCCGCGGGTTTGCCGGTCGTGCTGCGTGGCATTCAACAGAAAGATTGGCCGGGCATCGCGCAGGGTATCGTACTCTCGCTGGAGCAGACTGAGAACTACGAACACGAACGCGGCGGCGAAGGCACGCGCGACAATTGGCACGATCGTTCGGCAGGCATCGAAGGCGCTGCTGACAAAGGCATCGGCAAATGGATGCCGGAACAGTTGATGAAACTGGCGGAACGGAAGTCGCCGAAGCGCGAGTAATTTGGAGTGCGCTGACTTGTCAGCGCTTTCTTGCGGGGTCCCCGCGCGGGCAGCCCGCGTGGGGTGCCGATAGCGGCGACTAGTCGCCGCACTCCAAAAAGGAACACCATGAGCGAACAATACGCTGAGTTGATCACAACCTTTCCTCTGTTCGAAGGCTTCACCGTGAACGGCACGAAGCGATTGATTGACGCAGGCGAAGTCAAACTAAACACGGCCGGCCAGGTGCTATTGAAAGAAGGCGATTCTTCCGATTTCGTCCTGCTGGTCTTATCGGGAGAACTCGAAGTGTTCGTCGAGCGCGGCGGCAAAGACCTGGTTTTGACTGAAGCGACCCCCGGCACGATTCTCGGAGAGTTGGCGATGCTCTGCGGCAGTCCCCGCTCCGCGTCTGTCCGGGCCAAAATAGATTCCGTCGTGTTGGAGTGGCCCGATGAAGCGTTCCGTACGCTGCTGCTTCGCGATCCATCATTGTCACAAAGAATCTTTGGCCAAGCCTTGCGAACGCTCGTCGACAAGGAGCTGTCGCTGATCGATTCGTTGGTAAAAGCACAAGGCGCAGCCAGCTAGTCAGTCTGTTTTACTTCTGAATTCTGCTTCATATGAGTTTCCTTAACCGCCTAATCAAAGATCCGAAATACCAGACCACTGACCCGCGCAAACCTGAGGAGGTTAGCGAGCCGGACGTGATTATCAGCCCGGACACGCGGCGCGAGAATCGGATTCCGCCCGGACAGACGCGCACGAAGAAGTGGCCGGTGCTGGATGCGCATGGCGCGCCGCCGGTCGATCTCGCAACCTGGAAATTTGAAGTTGACGGGTTGGTTGAAAAGCCGCTTGAGTTCTCTCTCGACGCCTTCATGCAGTTGCCGGTGGTGAAAGTCTATTCCGACTTTCATTGCGTCACGCGCTGGTCGCGGCTCGACAACATCTGGACCGGTGTGCCGACGCGCGAGATTGCCAAACTCGCCGGCGTGAAACCCGAAGCGAGATTTGTGCTGGCGCTCGCTTATGATTACGGCTGGACCACCAACGTTCCCATAGAATACTTCCTCAAAGAAGATTCCCTTTTTGCTTTTCTGCATGATGGTGCGCCGATTCCACCCGAGCACGGCGGCCCGGTGCGTCTGATCATTCCGCAACTTTATGCGTGGAAATCTGCGAAGTGGGTCAAAGGCGTGCGCTTTCTCGCCGAAGATCAGGCGGGCTTCTGGGAAGAGGGCGGCTATCACATGCGCGGCAATCCATGGATGAGCGGCGATGGTGAAAGGTTCCGCTGGTCGTGATTATCCGCAGATTACACAGATTACGCAGACGGTAAAGATCAAGCGCGGTAGCGAGGAATGATCAATCTTTTGAGGGCGTCCTTTCGTTATCTTGAATCTGTGAAATCTGCGTAATCAGCGGATATGAAATCGTGACTGAATCCTCAGCGAATTCTCCAGCCCCCAAAGACGCCGCCGCCGTAATCCTTCTTCGCCCCAACACTGATCCAGACAATCCTGAAGTGTATCTGGTAAAGCGCAGCACGAAGCTCGCTTTTCTCGGCGGCTTCCACGCTTTTCCTGGAGGTCAGCGAGAAGCATCAGATGCCGAGGCTCGGGTCGACAACTGTAGCAAACAGGAAAGTGCGGCGATGATCAGTTGCGCGGCGCGCGAGCTGTTTGAAGAAGTCGGTGTATTGCTCGCGCGTGGATCCAGGACACTGACCACGGGCCAGCTGGCTTCGCTCTTAGACGATCTCGAATCGAAACGCATGTCGTGGCCAGAGTTGCTGCGGCATTACGGCCTGCATCTCGACGCGAGTGATTTCACTTTCGTCGGACGGTGGGTCACGCCGCCGTTCGCTCCGCGCCGGTTCGACACCTGGTTCTTTCTCGTCAGCTCTCCCCCGAAACAAGAGCCGCGTGTGACTCCTGATTCCGAACTCGAGAGCGGTGAATGGATTACCGCGCGCGAAGCTCATGCAAAATGGGAACGAAGCGAAGTGATCGCCGTGCCACCGGTGCTACATGCGCTCGAGACTCTGGCCGGCGGCCTCAGCGACGATCTGGTCGAACGGTTTCTCTCGGTGCCGGAGGCACATCGCGAACCAACGCGGCGCATAGAGTTTCACCCTAACTACATTTGTTTTCCGGTGCGCACGCCAACTAAACCTCCGGCCACGCACACGAACTGTTACTTGATCTACAACTCAAACGAGATTCTGGTCATCGATCCCGGCTCGCCTTATGGAGATGAGCAGGCAGCGCTGGCGCAATGCGTCGACGATTTCATCCGCAAGGGTTGGTTGTCGCCGCGCGAGATTATCTTGACTCATTTTCATCCAGATCACGTCGCGGGAGTAAGCGCTCTGAACGGCTATCTTGAAAAGAATCACGGCCGACGTATTCCCATCGCCG
>DATGVD010000345.1:0-4474 GCA_035300785.1 Pyrinomonadaceae bacterium
AAAGGCCGAACAACTCGCGCTGACTTCAAAGTACAAGTCGGAGTTTCTCGCGAACATGTCCCATGAGCTGCGCACTCCGCTCAACAGCATGCTGATCCTCTCGCGGCAGCTTGCCGAAAACAACGAAGACAATCTGAGCTCGAAGCAGGTGCAGTTTGCGGAAACTATTCATTCTTCCGGTTCTGACCTGCTCTCGCTGATCAATGACATTCTTGACTTGTCGAAGATTGAGTCGGGAATGATGGGCATCGAGGTTGCGGATGTTTCGATCGACGAGATTACTGCGCAACTGGAACGGAATTTCCATCAACTTGCGCAGGACAAGAACCTCCGGTTCTTGATTGAGCGGAGCGACGATCTCAATCCGACGGTGCTCACAGACGACAAGCGTTTGCAGCAGATCTTAATGAACTTGCTCTCCAACGCTTTCAAGTTCACCGAGAAGGGCAAGGTAGTCTTAAAAATCTCGCCCGCTCACCGGGATCAAAAGTTCTTTCTCGATTCGCTCAACCGCGCTGGCGAAATCATCGCCTTCTCGGTAAGTGATACCGGCATCGGTATCGCGGCTGAGAAACAACGAATCATTTTTGAAGCATTTCAGCAAGCTGACGGAACTACGAGTCGCAAATATGGGGGCACCGGCCTTGGTTTGTCCATCAGCCGCGAGATTGCCCGGCTGCTGGGCGGCGAGATTCAGGTGACCAGCACTCCCGGCGAGGGCAGCACCTTCACGCTTTACTTGCCGGCCAGTTACGCGCCAGCCAGAGCCGTCCCGGCTTCGATTGGTGAGATACGTTCGCGGAGAGCGATCGAGGCCGCCTGGACGCCGGCCGAAACTTTCGACAGCCAGGAGCTCTCATTGCTCTCCAACGACTCAGTCGCGATCGTCGACGACGATCGCAATGCTATTGAAGACGGCAACCGCACGGTACTTATCGTCGGTGAAGATCTCAACTTTGCCGCAATGCTTTTGAATCTCGCTCGCGAAAAAGGATTCAAGGGCCTGGTTGCCCCTTCCGCAAGTATGGCCATGAGTCTGGCGGCCAAATACACTCCCGCGGCAATTACGCTTGATATCGGCGTTTCCGATCATGATGGATGGGCGGTTCTGGATCGCCTCAAGCACGACGCAAAAACCAAACACATCCCGGTCCACATTATCGCGATCGAGAAACATCGTCGCAGAGCGCTAAGGCAAGGGGCTTTCACGCACTTGGCGAAGCCGGTAAGTAACGAAGACCTGGCTAAGACTTTCGACGAGATTGCGGCCTTCGGCGAACGCGGCGGGAGAAAGCTGCTGGTGATTGAAGACGATGACGTACAGCGCTTGAGTGTCGTGGAATTAATCGGCAACCGGGACGTTGATACGACCGCGGTCGGCACCGGTCAAGAAGCGCTGAATATGCTCAAGGACAAAGAGTTCGATTGCCTGGTGCTCGATCTGAAACTACCCGACATGAGCGGATTTGAATTGATCGAAAAGTTGCAGGGCGACCTGGGACGATCCGATCTGCCAATCGTTGTTTACACCGGGAAAGAGTTAACGCGTAAGGAAGAACAGCTGCTCAGGAAAGTGGCCAGTTCGGTCATTATCAAAGAAGCCGACTCACCCGAGCGTCTGCTGGCGGAAACCGCACTGTTTCTGCATCGCATGGAAGCAAACTTACCTGAATCCAAGCGGCGCTTGCTCGAGCAACTCCAGCGTCGAGATCCACTGCTCGCCGGTCGCAAGGTGCTAATCGTGGACGATGACGTGCGAAACATTTTTGCCCTTACCAGCGCGCTCGAAGGATACAACATGACGGTTGTCCACGCTGAGAATGGACAGGAAGGGATCGAACTATTGAGGTCAACCCCGGGTGTTGAAGCCGTTTTGATGGATATCATGATGCCTGAGATGGATGGCTACGAGGCGATCAGTGCGATCCGTCAGATGGAAGAGTTCCGACAGCTTCCCATAATTGCCTTAACAGCCAAAGCAATGAAAGCTGACCGGGACCACTGCATCGAAGCGGGTGCGTCCGATTATATCTCAAAGCCCCTCGACATGAATCAGTTGCTTTCGCTGCTTCGAGTATGGCTCTATCGCGGCGAGGAAGGCGTGGATTGATTATGCAAGCTGAAGAAAGCGTCAATATTCTGATGGTGGACGATAGCCCAACAAATCTGTTGGCGCTTGAGTCGATCCTGCGAGCTCCGGGCAGAAATCTTACACGTGCATCCTCAGGCGAGGACGCGCTGCGGTATCTACTCGATAATGAAGTTGCCGTTATCTTGCTGGATGTTTACATGCCCGGCATCGACGGGTTGCAAACTGCCGAACTCATCCGCGGCCGGGAGAAATCGCGCGACATACCGATCATCTTTCTCACTGCGAACACCACCGGCACCAGTCATCTCAGCCGAGGATATTCGCTCGGTGCAGTTGACTACATCGTGAAACCGATCGAGCCCGAGATTTTACGATCGAAGGTGGCAGTCTTTGTCGAGTTGTATAAGAAGACCCGGGAGATCACGCATCAAGCCCAACTGCTTCACGAAAAGAACCTTGAGCTCGAAAGCGCCAATCTGGCTCGCCTCAATATGCTTATAGATCTGGGGCGTGAGTTGGCCGCCGAACACGATCCGGTCAGGGTTCTGGAGAAGTTTTGCGGTTCCGCCCGAAAGATTGTCGGCGCGGAAACGGCGGCCGTCGCTATGCTTGATAATGAGAGTCAGACGCTCCGGCATTTCTTCTGCAACTCAGATAAACGAACAAGTTTTCCTGATGGAATTCCTGCGGCAACGCGGGAAGCGTTGGATCGGGTGGTTGCGGAGCGACGGACGCTTCGCTTGAGTGAGGAAGATTCCACTCTTGCTGGGGAGCCATATCCCGAATCGATGCAATCCTTCCTGGGCGCGCCCCTTTTGTCTTCTTCAGGAGTATCAGGCTGGTTTTATCTGCTTAACAAGCTGGAGGCCGACGGTTTCAGCGAAGCCGACGAGCGGCTGGCCGCCACGCTGGCTGCCCAGGTGACCGTAGCGTACGAGAATGCCAGGCTTCACGCTGAGGCCCAGTGCCGCGCCGCGGAACTACGTTGGGAGATGGCAGTGCGTAAGCAGGCCGAAGAGGAGCGGGCGCAAATGCTGGTTCGCGAGCAAAGTGCCCGACTCGAAGCCGAGCAGGCGAATCGCACCAAGGACGAATTCCTCGCGATTCTCTCGCATGAGTTGAGAACCCCACTGACGGCCATTCTCGGCTGGAGCCATATCATGCGCTCGACGAAACTCAGGAAGGATCAATTGTCTCATGCGCTGGAAACAATCGAGCGCAACGCTCGCTCGCAGTCGCAATTGATTGATGATTTGCTCGACGTCTCGCGCATCATCACCAATAAACTGCAAATAGAAATCCGCGCAGTTGACCTTTCAAGTATCATCGAGGCAGCTATCGATTCGGTTCGTCCGGCCCTTGAAGCAAAAGAGATCGAATTCGAAACCTGCATCGAATCCGGCTCCCCGGTACTTGGCGACGCGACTCGTTTACAGCAGATCTTCTGGAACCTCTTTAGTAATGCGGTGAAATTCACGCCGAAAGGCGGGCATATCAAAGTGACCGCAGAGCGCTGGGATGCGCAGATACGCATTTCGGTGATTGATACCGGCATGGGTATTAACAACGAGTTCCAACCCTATATTTTCGATCGCTTTCGCCAGGCCGATGGGTCAACCACGCGCATGCACGGAGGATTGGGCCTGGGGCTCGCTATCGTGCGCCACCTGGTGGAGCTTCATCGGGGAACCGTGACAGTATCGAGCGAGGGGAAGGACCGGGGCTCAACTTTCACCGTGAGCCTGCCCATTGCATCTATTGCAAACACCGCCAGCGCGACCCATGGCCCGCCGCTATATCTTGAAGACGACAGTAGTACAGCCAGTTCGGGGTTACTCGACGGACTCAGGATCCTGGTTGTGGACGACGAAGCTGATAGTCGCGATCTGGTAAGCGCCATCCTGACACGTTGTGGCAGTGAGGTGAAATGCAGCGAGTCGGTCGCCGACGCGATTCAGGTTTTGCGCGAGTGGGATCCTGATCTGCTGGTGAGTGACATCGGCCTGCCGCAGGAAGACGGGTATAGCTTGATAAAGAAAGTGAGAAAGCTTCAGTCAAAGCGAGCGAAACAAATCCCTGCTCTGGCGCTCACGGCTTATGCTACAGACGAGGATCGATCGCTGGCACTTTCGGCAGGATTCCAGGCGCATCTGACCAAACCAATCGAACCGGGAGTCCTGATTACTTCTATCGCCAAAGCCCTCGGTCGCGGGCCGTCAGTCAAATAAGTCGGTTGCCGGCAAGTGATAGGTGGTTGGGAAATGGCGGAGGGGACAGGACTCGAACCTGCAAGCCCTTGCGGGCGGCGGTTTTCAAGACCTCAAAGTGGCCTTGGACCTGACCCTACGTCTTTGAATTTACCAATATAAACCAGGGTGAGCA
>DATGVD010000346.1:0-2291 GCA_035300785.1 Pyrinomonadaceae bacterium
CAGATCCCTGGACGCACAGACCGAAACGATTTTCGCCGGACGCTTGACGAGACAACTGAAGATGATGCGTTCGTTCGTGCCGCAGAGTGAATTCGGTTGCAGCGTGCCCGGTTTAGATGAAGCCGGCGAGTAACTCGCGCCGGAAGCGGCAAAGCAAATAACAGCGACGGTGAGAACAAGTATCAGTGTCGGGATACGCATGCTCACGGATAGTAGGCCGAGAATCGCGATTAGTAAACGGGAAGTACACGGAGAATGAGCCCTTCCATCACGGCCGGGCTATTGACCCGGAGCGGCCGCGGCGTTAATCCGTGGCGAACCGCGCGATCTCGCCGGGTTTGCGCAGCATCTTGTTGACTTCGCCCAGATGCATTTCTTCTTCGGCGATCTGTTTGCGTGCGTACTCTTCGAGGAAGACCGAACGGTCACGCACGAGGTCGAGCAATTTTTTGTAAAGTGCCAGTCCCTCTTTCTCGGCTTCGAGCGCCTCCAGCAGAATGTCATTAATGCCGTGCTTCTGGGTTTCGAGCAGCGCGCCTATCTTTAACGAAGGATGCTCGCCGAGATGGGTTACCATCTCACCCGCTGCGTTGGCGTGTGCCAGGCAAGTCGTAGCTTCGCCGCGCAGCCAGCTAACGATGGGAATGCGGCTGTGGCCAAAGACCATCAGCGAGTAGTGCGTGTAACGCACCACTCCAGCCAGCTCCGTCTCCAGAATCTCATTCAACAGCGCGACGACGGCTTTTTTATCAATCTCCTGTTCTGACATATTTTGTGAATAGTAAATCGTGAATCGTGAATAGTAAATGGTCAGCTAAGCCGGCAGTGGGGCGCCTTTCGTCTCTTTGCCGAACGGCAAGAGCAGCAGACCAACGAGAAACGCCAAAGACGTCAGCGCGACGGGAGTTCCGATGGTGTGATAGTAAGCGACGCCGGCGCCGACCAGAAAAGTTATACCCGCGCCGGCAAAACGTCCGATCGAAGTGGCGAAGGCAAACGCGCTGGCCCGGCACTCAGTCGGGTATTGTTCCGGCAGCCAGAGCGTGTACATGGCAAAGTTAGCGCCGCCTATGCCGAGAAAGAACAGACACATCATGAACCAAACGAGCGCGTGCGTCTGAAGATAGAAGACGTAACCGAAGCCCAGCGAGATAAACGCGGCCATCAACGCGAAATAGATTGCCAGCGTGACACGACGGCCAAACTTCTCAGCCAGGATCGGCAGCACGAGACAACCGATGATCGTCCCGGTGGAAAGGATCATCGTGCCGTACGAAGCTAACCGAATCCCTTGTCCCTCAGAGAATCCTGCCTTCATCGCCAGTTGACTTACAGACGCCGGAACATAGACCGAGCCAGCCCACAAGCCGACGATGGAAATCAGCAGATAAGTCGAGTTAAGCAGCGTGCGCCGGCGATATTCCGGTGAGAAGAGCGCGAACAATGCGCGCTGCATTGTCCAGGTTCGGCCTACCTGCGCGATGCGATGCTCCCAGCGCTTCGATTCTCTGACACCGTCACGAATGAAGCCAACGAGCAAAGCGGGAGTGCCGCCCACCACAAACATCGCTCGCCAACCATAACGCGCGCCGATGAAGTAGTTGGCGATCGCGGCCAGAAAAATCCCGACATAGTAGCCGGTGTGCATCAAACCGGCGGCCATCTTGCGCCGCGCTTCCGGCAATTCTTCGGCGATGAAGGTGCCGCCCATCGACCACTCGCCGCCAATTCCGACGCCGGCTAATAAACGGAAAGCCGCCAGCGTCCAAACGCTGGTCGCGAACGCGCCGAGAAAAGTGAAGATCGAATAGCAGAGGATTGTGAACATGAGCGCGCGCAGGCGGCCGAAGCGATCGGCAATCGGGCCCCAGACGAGTGAGCATCCCCAGCCAACCAGGAAGAGCGCGAACAGCAACCCGCCATAAAACCCGATATTGGATTGATCGGCGGCAATTCCTGATCGCGGCAACAACTCGCGCAGCGCCGGCACCATCACCAACGCATAGATGAAAGAATCCATGCCATCGAGGACCCAACCACCCCAGGCGGCCAGGAAGCCGCGACGCTGGTTTGGAGTCAGGGGAACATGAACCACCGGGACAGTTTCGAGTCTTTTACATTTCGAGTCCAGTGTTCGCGCGCGGCTCGCCGAACCAGGCGCGCACCAGAGTCGACAAACACCCCGCCCTTTGCCCTATTTCACTCTACCGCCGCAGTATCCGGATTAGTCTGACCTAGGCAGGAACTTCCTTTCTACATCGGCGGTTTCTCGATCTTGAAAGCAACGTTGT
>DATGVD010000347.1:0-4368 GCA_035300785.1 Pyrinomonadaceae bacterium
GCAAGGCATGTGCTGAGTGTGTTTAGAGTTCAAGCTTTAGCTTGCGCCTGAAATCAGCAACCTAAAGGTTGAACTCTGAACGCAAACTGCACTGCTAAGGACATCTGATTTCCTCGTTTGCCTGATGAGTTTTGTCTAATAGCTTGAGCCAAACCGACAGTTTTGCGTTAGTATAGCCGCCGCAATTCAGTCCGCAGCCCCATCGGAGAAGAATATGAAGCCAGCCCAAAGGTCCTTCGCCGCAGGCCTAATCACCGCGCTCCTCTTAGCAGGATGTCTCGAGCTTCAGAGCATGGCGCAAACCTCATCAAAGGTCACGCGCACAAAAGCATCGGGCGCCGCAGAGACGCCGGACACCAGCGAAGCCAGGGTGCCCGAAAGCGAGATGCGCGCGATTATCGAATACTACGTCGTCGATCGCGGCAGTCTGGCGCGTTCTTATCCGGTGGCCAATTCGCCGGCACGTCGTGATCGGTTTCGAAAATTCTATTCAGATGCGCTGGAGCGAATCCAGAAACTGGATTTCGATTCGATGAGCCAGGAAGGCAAAGTCGATTACGTGCTTTTCAAGAACCATCTTGAGCACGAACTCCGCCAACTGGATATCGAAGAGAAGCAACTTGCTGAAATTCAACCGTTGATTCCTTTCGCAAAGACCATAGTTGATTTGGAAGAAGCGCGGCGGCGGATGGAATCGATCGATTCCGCAAAAGCTGCAGCTACGCTCACGAACCTGAAAAAGCAAATCGACGACACGCGCCGCGGCGTCGACGCTGGCCTCAGAGGCAGCGACGCCGGCGAAGCGATCAAGGTTAAGAAGACCGTAGCGTTTCGCGCGGTCGGCGCGGTGAATAATCTGCGGAACTCTCTGCGCAACTGGTATACGTTCTACAACGGTTACGATCCGGTCTTCACCTGGTGGAACGAGGAACCATACAAGTCTCTGGACGAGGCGCTCAACAGCTACGCGGGATACCTGAGCGAGCGCGTCGTCGGCTTGAGAACGGCGATCACACAAGCACAACCAGGCGGGCAGCGTCCCGGCGGCAATGCTCCGGCAGCGGGTGGTGGCGGAGGCCAGGGTGGTCTTCAGCGTCCGGCTGCTCCAACCGCGCGGCCCGGCGATGCCAGCGACATCATCGGCGATCCGATCGGCCGCGAAGCGCTGCTCAGCGAACTGCAATCAGAAATGATCCCCTACACCCCGGAAGAGTTAATCGCGATCGCGAACAAGGAAATGGCCTGGTGCGAAGCCGAAATGAAGAAGGCTTCGAACGATCTTGGTTATGGCGACGATTGGAAGAAAGCTTTGGAACACGTCAAGAACCAGTATGTCGAGCCGGGCAAGCAGCCCGAGATGATTCGCGATCTCGCGCTGGAAGCAATTAAGTTCGTCGACGATCACGATTTGGTGACGGTGCCGCAACTCGCGCGCGACACCTGGCGCATGGAAATGATGACTCCCGAGCGGCAATTGGTCAGTCCGTTCTTTCTCGGTGGCGAAACGATTCTGGTTTCTTTTCCGACGAACACGATGTCGCACGAACAGAAGATGATGAGCATGCGCGGCAACAATATTCACTTCGCGCGCGCTACGGTCTTTCACGAGCTTATCCCTGGTCATCACCTGCAAGGCTTCATGACCGCGCGCTACAAACCTTACCGCGGTGTGTTCGGCACGCCGTTCTGGACCGAAGGCAACGCGCTTTATTGGGAGCTTTTGTTCTGGGACCTGAAGTTTCCGAAGACGCCCGAGAATCGCATCGGCATGCTCTTCTGGCGCATGCATCGCTGCGCGCGGATCATCTTTTCGCTCAGCTTTCATTTGGAAAAGATGACCCCGCAGGAGTGTATAGACTTTCTCGTCAATCGCGTCGGTCACGAGCGCGACAACGCGACGGCGGAAGTGCGCAGATCGTTCGACGGCAGCTACGGGCCCCTTTATCAGATCGCATATCTAATCGGCGGTCTACAACAATACTCGCTGCATCACGATTTGGTGGATTCAGGCAAGATGACGAACCGGCAATTCAACGATGCGCTGCTCAGGGAGAATCGCATTCCGATTGAAATGATTCGCGCGATCATGACGAAGCAAAAGCTGACGCGTGATTTCAAATCAAACTGGAAGTTTTACGGGCCGATTCCGGCCAGTCAGTGAGCTGCGCGAGATTCTTCCCAGCTTGGATCTACGGAGCGATTGAAAATGGCGGCGGCTTAACCCCGGGTTGACGTACGGCAACTCGGCGAGGTGCGCGTCGCCTTTGCGCGTCGTTTCTGCGGCCGGCTTCGACCGCGACGCCCGGCGTGATCGCAACGCCAGCGGCATTAGCGTGTGGCTTGTCGGATTTGCTTTGAGGGATCACCGTTTTCCCGCTCGTATCCTTCTCGCTCTGGATATGGTTCAAGGCGGAATCTGCCGAATCGATCAAGTGGCCGCTGTCATAGAACGTAACGAACCCGCTAACCAGCAGCATACTAAGAATAGCGGCAATTACTAACGGACGACTATGCTTTGGAGTCGGCCAGGCCAGTTCGTCAGGCTTGAGGATGGAATACGAATCGAATGGATCAAAGGCTGCGACGGGTGCTTTTCGCACGACCGTCGCGTTAAGCGTCGCGTCGCTGACGGATTCGGCGAGTGGAAGATGAGCGGATTCTCTCGCAACATTCTCTTTGCGACCGACTTTACGCAGAGCTTCGCGAAAATCGTTGGCGCTGGCGTAGCGACCTTCCGGATTCAGAGCCATCGCCCGGGACAGAATCGCCGCGATCTCCGGACCAACCGCGCGATAAATTTCGTCGGCTGGTTGCAACGGATCCGATTTTGAATTGACCAGCGCGGTCGCCCGGGCCACCGCATCGAGCGGCTTGGCGCCAGTCAGCAGGTGATAGAGCGTCGCACCCAACGCATAGATGTCACTCCGCGGCGTGGTGCCGTGGTTCTGGATCTGTTCGAGCGGCGAATAGCGCCGCGTGTAACCAAAGATGCTCGTGGAAGAAACGGTTGTAGACGCGTCCGAGGCTTCAGCTTTGGCCAGGCCAAAATCCAGCAATGCGATCCGGCCGTTCGATGTGAGTTTGAGATTGTGCGGTTTGATGTCGCGATGGATGATTTGACGGTCGCGGGTGTGCAGATAGATGAGCGCGTCGAGCAACTGATCGGCCCAGGCAATCACGGTAGCTTTTGGAAAAGGGCCCGGCTGTTGGGAAATAATCTCAGCCAGGTCGGCGCCGGAGATGAATTGCATCACGAGAAACGCCCGGTCGCCTTCGGTGAAATAGTCACTGACGCGCGGCAGCGCCGGATGATGCAACTGCGCCAGCAGACGTGCCTCCTGCTCAAACTGTCGACGGAGACGTTCGTCTACCGAAAAGGTCTCTTTTAAAGCAACGGTCGCCTCCAGTCGCTGATCGACTGCTTCATAAACTGCACCCATCCCGCCCTTACCCAACTGCCTGACGATCCGGTAACGGTCCTGTAGGAGGGCGCCTGCCTTCAGCACAGACGAGTGCCGGTTTGGGTCAATCGCGGAGTTTGGCAGCAAAGCTTCTTCCATTACAGAAACTCAAGAGGCAGGTAACACTTAAGAAGAGGATTATCAGGGCTGACAGCGTTATCGCCGTCGAGTGGATCGGAAGCGGGGGCGTGCTGAAGACTTCCTCGTCTTTAAATATACGATACGCCCTGACGCAAAACAAGAGAAAAGCTGGCGGGAGTAGTGTCCCAATTTCCCGGTTTTGAGATCGGCCGGGCATGGAAGACGATCCACGAAACCACACGAAGCGGCATTGTTCGTGCGATTTCGTGTGATTTCGCGGATCGTTGCCGAGCCCCCGGGCCAAGGTACGGCCGTCAGATAGTTGAAATCTAACGCCGGCGCAAACACAATAACCGGACTCGAGCGGCTCAAAAGCAGCGCGATCGACCAGTTCACAACTCTTGACATTTTTTTACCTGCTCTTGACACGGTTTGACACATCCACGTGTATGCTTCGCTCGGCATACCAAAGGTTCCTTCAGAGGTCGACATGAAATTGAAGAAAAGAAAGTTCCTCCGAGGTTTTACGCGCTTCCGGCTGATGCTAACGTTGGGTCTGGCGGTTCTGTTACCGGCGGCGGCGCTCATCTATCTGAATTTCAGCCAGTTGAGATCTTTCGACCGCAACAAAGTGCTGGAGGCCACCATTCGTCGCGATTTTCAGGAGGTGCTCGCCATCACTGAGAAGAAGATCGACAAGAAGGCTTACACGATGGCCGAGGAAGCAAGGGATGTCTTCCCTTCTCCGGATCTTGACTCGCAAGAAAGGGAAAAGCAGCTCGACCTGCTGCTGGCAAAGTTTCCGTGGATGGCCCACGCGTTCCTC
>DATGVD010000348.1:0-6832 GCA_035300785.1 Pyrinomonadaceae bacterium
CGAGCTTGGCAACGTCGGAAGTGAAATCTGGCGGAGAGTTTGTGCTCCCGGGTTTCGGAAAACTGGTTCGCTCAGAGCGAAAGGCGCGCGAGGGCCGTAATCCGGCGACGGGAGCGACGATTCAGATTCCCGCGAAGACGACCCTGAAGTTTCGCGTGGGGAAGGCTATGAAGGACTCTGTCCTTCCTCGCAAGTAAGCGATCCGCCCGCAAGCCCCGCTTCGCGAAAAGATTAGGCGCCGGTGTAGTGTCTCTAATGGGGGGCACAGCCGGCGCTTTCCCCTTTTCGCCCCAAAATTAACCGACAAGGCAATAAAGGCCAACATCGTTCAAACCTAGCCTCCCGCGTTCGAGACGCCGGAGAATCCTCCCTGGTTTGCCATTGGACGGGGCCACAACCCTCTTCTTTTTACGTATCGAGTACATAATTCCGATTATTTAGCTGGTTGGAGGGACCAAGTCGTGCTATAGTTTCCGGTTTCGTTGAGATGGGTTACGCTTCCTATCTGCCTTGGCTTGGGTTGGTACTTGCAAGATTTCGCGAAAATGCAAAGGGTTTGCATCCTGCCGGGGGATAGGAAGCATCTATTGTTTACGTAACGGGAGACTGAATTCATACATTTAGAAGGAGACTGTATCCAATCGTGAATCTCGATAAAGGCCTGCCGCTGGCTGAGCGGCTTCAGAGAATCGATCATATCCAAGCGCGGCGTTTTTCAAAGCTCGGCGGCACTGTTCTGGACATTGCAACCGAAGGAATTATTCGTCATCTTGCTGCTTGTGATCGGATGGACGTCAACCCCGACATTTCCGCTGTAAGAGAGATCATCGATGACGCTCTCAACGGTCGGCGGGTCTATGCCGAAGCTGCGGAAATCACTCGCGCGGCGTAAGACTGAACCTGAACACTCCAATGACAGCAGGCTGCCGGATTCCGATTCGGCAGCCTGTTATTTTTTCGTCGTTTTGGCCTTATTGGAAGGACTTCTGAGGCGTGCTAACATCCCCGCGGTTTGAGTTGATGGCTCCCGTAGCTCAGTGGATAGAGCATCTGCCTTCTAAGCAGAGGGCCGCAGGTTCGAGTCCTGCCGGGGGCACCACTTTCCTACTCTCTTCCGGGCTTACTTGTGGTCATACTCTGTCCGGCTCCCATCGGTCCTTGGCGTGGCTGGACGATCTCTTCCAACGTTCAGGTGATCGTAATTCAGGGCTGCATTGAACAGCAGGAAGAAGCTTCCCTGGGTCTGATGTCGCCACATTGGATTGTTCGCGAACATCACCACGTGACCCTGTCCAACGGGAACGTCCACAACTGCCGGCGCGTTTGCCAGCTCAGACCCGCCCGCAAGCATGCCGCTGATCAAGAGACTCTTTTCATCTGAGGTGAATCGCAGGACGACGCGCGGCCTCAATGCGGGAGGCGTAAAGAACGCCCCCTGCTGCAGCCGCTGCTCATCAGTCAGTTGCTCTCCGCCGGGTCGCCTCTGCGGTGCGGGCTCTGCGAGCGGCATTCCCTGAACGATGTCGGGATCCGTCAGGGTGCCGCGGCCTGAAGGTCGCTGTCCACCAGCGCCTTCACCTCCGCCACCCGGACCGCCTCCGCCGCCAGGCCCGCCGGCCGCCGCAACCTGAAAGAGCGGCGCCTGATTGAAGTAGACTGGTAATGTTTCCGCATATCCGTAAGCAATCGGACTGCGCCGATCAGCAAAGGTCGCGTTATAAACCGAGCCCCGAGCCTGCAACTGCCGCGGTTCCTGAATCGCAACGCCACTCGCAATCCCGTAATCGATGGCCAGGTGCGCGCAATTCGTGATCGGTATAAACAGGCCGCCGTCCTCAACAAACTTTTGCAGATTCAGAACCCCTCGCAAGCTCATTCCACCACGCATATCGTCAGTCTGATCGGGGCCGAGTCCCATGTTTGGCGTGATGTCGCTTCCTTTCCACGGAATTGCCGACCCACGCATGGGAATGCCATTGACGATCACCTGCGCTGAGCCACCGACCGGTGGAAAGATAATGACGTCGAACTTCTCTCGCAGATTGGGTGTGTTGCGAATGACTTGATCAGAGATGTACGTGTAAGGGACCTGCAAACGGTCGAACTCGATCCGGAACCAGCCGTCGTTTTGCGTGTTCGTCCACGTGTGGAGAATCGCGATGCGCGGCACGGCCAGCGCGTGGCTCTTTAACTCGGGCAGCTTGTTTACAGCAACGGCCTTGAGTCCTGAATCGGAGACCGGCCCTTCCAACTTCTGGCGCAACTCGCCGGGATTGTCTGCCGATTTGATGATGAACGTGCCCGCGTTGAACTTCTGGCCGCCCGCTTCAAACGGCTCTTCCGCAGTCGTGATCTTCAAATCCTTCAGCTTGAACCGCAACGTCATCAGCGTGTTTTCGGCGCTATGGTTAATCAAATACGCGACCGGAGAAGACGAAACACCGGTTATCGCCCCGGTAACTTTCGCATCAGCATTGAGCAGGGTCATCGGCGTTTGCAAAACGCTCTTGTCGGTTACGCGCACCGTCTTGACGTTGCGTAACGCGCCCAACGTCCAACCGGTGTCGTCGTACGGCCGCGGATCGTTGACGTTGTAGTACTGTGTGTCGAGCAACATGTCAGCCATGCGCGAATACGGCTGGTCCATGCGCACCACGTACGAGCCGGCCGGGAATTTCTGATCCTTGACCGCGAATTCTTGGTTAGCAGTGTGTACCTCAACTCCCATCAGTCGCAGGAGATTGACCATATCGGCTGCTTCCACGACCCGTGTCTGATCGGAAGGGATTACCCACGCGGTCGGACCTTCGTTGTTAGCCTTGGCCACTGAACGTTTGCTCTTCAGATAGAAATTCTTGAGAAAGCGGTCCTTGTTATTCGAAACGAAGTTCATCGCCAAAAGGATCGCCGACTCCTGCATGTTGACGTTGTTGCGCAGCGACCATTTCACGCGCGGCTGCGGCGGGTTCGGCCGGAACCAATCGCGTTGTGATTCCGCTCTCACCGTTCGATCCATGGTATCGGCGACGCTGTTGCCAAACGTCTCGTAGAACCGCCCTATCGCATTATGTCCATTGGCAACATAGAACATGTAGTTCGGCGCCCAGCCGTCATAGAAACCATGCGTCCAAACACCGGGCACGCCGCGCTTCGTCATCTCTTCGATTTCGTGATAGGCGAGCACGTTCCATTCATCGATCACGATCGGATCCAGCCAGGCGTTGTAAGGGCCGGTCCCAGTCGAGGTGTAGAGAAAAGGCACCGACTCGTGTAGGTCGTGCAGGATGGTCGGATGATATTCGAGAAAAGTCTTCATCTGATTGCGCGACAACGCCAGCGCCATGCCCAGCCCGTCACGGTTGTTGTCGTGGGCTACATAGTGTCCCCAGAAGACCAGTGGCGGTGCATTCTTGTCCGGATTCGCTTTGCGATAGTTGTAAGTATCAACCATGCGATCGCGGCCATCGACCTCAAGCGCCGGAGTAATGAGCACAATAACGTTCTTGCGGATTGCTTGAATGAAAGGACTCTCTTCGACGGCCAGACGATAAGCGAGTTCCATTAGCATCTCGCAGGACCCAGTCTCGGGCGAGTGAATAGATCCCGACGCCCAGTAAAAAACCTTGCCTTCGCCGATGAGTTGTTCCGCTTCAGCGTCAGTGACCTTGCGCGGGTCGGCAAGTTTCGCGGTTATCTCTTTGTAACGATCAAGCTTTGCGAGCAACGCTTCGTCGCCCACGGCCACCAGCATCTGTTCTTTTCCTTCTTCGCTCTTCTCAGGCGCGATGAAAGTGCGCACTCGCGGCGTCGCCTTTTCCAACTCGTGATAGTAACGATATAAATCTTTCGTGTAGGTCAGATGGCCCGGCGCGCCCACGGCATAACCCAAAATCTTGTCGGGTGAGGGCACTTTGTCCGAGGCGGGCAAGTGGTCGACCAGCTCAGTCATGAAGTAAGACTCAGTCGTATATTCTTTGACCTTCGCGCCGTATTCGGCGTTGTTCGGCCCAGCCGCAGCTTTGTTTATTGCCGGCGCTTTGTCCGCGCCGTCGGCCGATGCCGGATGCGCAGTCTTTGGCTTTTCCACCTTCTGCGCTTGCACGCGAAGCGAAACCTGCCAAAGCGCTAGCGCCGTGACGATTGCCAACAGGAAAATACGAAGGTTTTGCAGGGACATCTTTGCTTTCATGGCCAGCTCCAAAAGTGAAAGTTTGTCGGGCGTGCGAAGAATACTGCAACCCGACCGAACTTGCCAGAGTCAAATAGCATGGCCAAGTGCAAAGCGCCAAGGTCAAGCACCAGGCTCTTCGCTCTTTGCCCTTGGCTCTTTGCCCCTTGCTCTTTGCCACGAGTCTAGTGTAAACACTCAGTTCAAGGACTTATTTCAATTGTACTAATCGACAGAGTTTTCTGGCGGCTATAGTTCAGTTGGTTAGAACGCTAGATTGTGGATCTAGAGGTCGTGGGTTCGAGCCCCACTAGCCGCCCCAGAAAGAGTATTCCGAAATGCCAGACGCCCAAAGAACCGCCACGCACGCACAGACCTATTTGGTGGACTCAGAGACCTTTGCGTTCGAGACGATTGAACAAGAGAATGGCCAGGCGAGCGTCATTCGCTTTGAACTCAAAGATCCGCGCTATCAAGCCGGCGATGTCGTCCTCGTCTTGTCGGGGACGGACATTCACTTTCACGGGATGATCGGAGAGATTCGCGACGGTTGGGCGGTGGCCACCGACCGGCGCGGCTCCCTCCTGGCCGCGACGGTGCAGTAAGACGAACGTTCAAGTTTGGAGGTAGCCATGAAGCGCCTCTTGTCGATCGCGATTCTTGCCTTAACAGTGTACGCGCCCAGCGCGTCGGCGCAGCATGATCGCTATGCCAGGAAGTACCTCAAACAGGGAATCGAACGCTTCAACAAAGGCGACCTTGCCGGCGCGATTGCGGACTATGACCGCGCGCTGAATGCCGATCCGAAATTCGCGGAAGCTTATTTCAATCGCGGCAAAGCCAGGCGGGCCCAGGGTGATCTCGACGGCGCCATCGCTGATTACGAGACGGCTGCCGAACTTAACCCTCAGTTGGCCTTGAACAACCGCGACATCACCCAGGCCTATCTCAATCGCGGTTACATCAGATCGAACCGGCTGGATCTTGACGGCGCACTTGCCGACTTTGATCGCGCGATCAGACTTGACCCAAAGGACGCCGATGCTTACTTCAAGCGCGGCCGGGCGCTGCTGATCGAAGGCAACGTCAATTTTGCGATCGCCGATTTTGACAAGAGCATCGCGCTGGACGATCGCAACCCGCTGGTCTTCGCCGAACGCGCGCTGGCCCACCAGAACCTCGGACAAAAAGAAGAAGCACAAAGAGATTTCGAGCAGGGATTGAAGCTGAACAACGATCTGCGCCTGATGATCGACATTCACCTGCTTGATTTGCAGCTGCAGATCAAAGAAATGCGCCGCCGGCAAGCCGCCATCCACCGAAATATTGCTTAGGACTCTCGGCGCGCTGACCAATTTACTAGAAGACGTTAAGCTCCGCGGCGCGAACTGGAACTGGGGTCAGGCCTGACCCCAAAGTCCAAAGTCCAAAGTCGAAGTCGAAAGTCGGAAAGTCCCTGGTTGGGTGTTACCGCGAGAATCCCGCCGGTGCGCGAACTTCAAAGTTCGGCTGGATCGGTTTGATGTCGAGGCGGTGAAACCCTTTGCCGGTGTGCGTTGACAGATACGTCAGCGCGATCTGCCTGCCGAGCGTAGCATCAATCTCTCTCAAAAAAGGATCGAAACTTACCGGCGCGCCTGTGCCCTGAAAGAAAGCCGCGCCGCCAGTCTCGTCTGAGAGTCTTTCCAAACAGCTTTGTCCATTCGCCGCCAATAGCTGGGGGACGGAAGCTGCGCTGGGCGCATAGATTGAATAAATCGCCACGCTGCGACGTTGCGCTTCGGTAATTGCTCGCTGCAAATCCAAGCTTTGAGTGGGCGAGGAGTCCAGGCTGCGCGAAACATCCAATCCATCCGAGACTACGATTAGCGCGCGCCGGCCCGCCGGTTGCGAATCAAAGCGCCGTAGGGCTTCGATGATTTCCACGTACGGATTGAACGCGCCGGCGGAAGCCAGCCCCAGCGGCGGACGCAGCCCGGAAGCAGCTCTTTCAAGATCGGGAGTGAATTTGCGCCGCAGATCGAGCGAACCGGCACGTATGTAACCAATCATCACGCGCGAGCCGTTCGGCAACCGGCGCACAAAACCGGCGATTCCCTTGACCTCAGTTCCGATCGAAGACACCAGATCATCCTGAAGCAGAATTGCCAGCGAGATTGGATTGTCCGCTGGCCGGCGGATCGAGAGATTTTGCTGGACCTCGCCATCCTCTTTCACCAGCAGATCGACGGTCTGCATCTCTTCCGGCTTGCCGCGCAACTTGATCGTAACGGGCACGGTCATGGGTTTGGGCGTTCCTCGCCCGCGGCTCGGTCCATCGCCTCTTTGGGCGCATGCCAGTCCCGCTGACAGCGCGAAAAGAACGATGGTGGCGATCGAGAGGGCTTTTTGTCTGGTCTTCACAATAATCCCTTCGACGTGCGTTCGTGACGGGGAGTCGACCCCGATCATATTACAACGCGCGCGGGCAGCAAAGCCCCGCGAGGCCTGTGTCAGAACCGAGAGCGGTAGCGACCGGATCTCAGAGTCAACCCTCTAGAGACCAAGTGTTAACGATCGTTGAGGCTCCGATCCGGTCGCTACCGCTCTCGGTTCTGACACAGGAAGGTTGGCCTACCCTTCTACGTCAGAGTATCATTTCTTTGAACTGAGTCTAGGATTGGG
>DATGVD010000349.1:0-2276 GCA_035300785.1 Pyrinomonadaceae bacterium
TTGCGACGCAGGTTGAGCAAGCCGGCATGCATGCGAAGAGATCGGCGATAAACACTCAGATCGCGGGCGCGGATGCCGAGGGGACTCGGTTGCGAGCTGTGCTTGATGGAGCGCCGGGCGGCATGGATTCGTACTTTCGCATTGTCTCGGACCGGCTGGTCAACTTGTCGATCATTGCTTCGGAAAAAGATATCTTAAAGTCAGCTGCGGTTTGGGATACGATCCGCAACGGCCTGAAGGTCGAGCCGCCACCGCAACCTTCACCTTCACCGAAGAAACCGTGACCTCCAAATTATTCCGGAGACTTTGACAGGTGGGCGTGCGGTTTCGCGCCCGTTTTGTTATTTTCAACTGTCAATGGATCCATCCCGCATTCGCAATTTCTCGATCATCGCGCACATCGATCACGGCAAGTCCACCCTCGCCGATCGCTTGCTCGAACTAACCGGCGCCGTCACGGGCCGCGATATGGAAGCGCAGGTGCTGGATGACATGGACCTCGAGCGCGAGCGCGGCATCACCATCAAAGCGCATGCGGTGCGGCTGGATTACAAAGCGCAGGACGGCCAGCAGTACATCCTGAATTTGATCGACACACCCGGACACGTCGATTTTTCTTATGAGGTCTCGCGTTCGTTATCAGCCTGCGAAGGCGCGCTGCTGATCGTCGATGCTTCGCAGGGCGTCGAGGCGCAGACGCTGGCCAATACCTATCTGGCGATCGAAAATAATCTCGAGCTGATTCCGGTAATCAATAAGATCGATCTGCCCGGCGCTGAGCCGGAAAAAGCCATCGAACAGATCGAGCACTTCATCGGCCTGGAAACTCACAACGCCATTCTCACCAGCGCCAAGACCGGCGTCGGAGTAGCCGAGGTTCTGGAAGCGATCGTGCGTGAAGTACCGCCGCCAAACGGCGACCCCAAAGCTCCGCTCAAGGCGCTGATTTTTGACTCGTGGTACGACTCTTATCGCGGCGTGATCGTTTTGTTTCGCGTCATCGACGGTGCGATTCGGCCGGGAATGAAGATTCGGTTTTTCAACGCCGGCCGCGATTATCAGGTGGAAACGCTCGGCGTAAATCGTCCCAGCCCGACACCCATCGATGAACTGGGCGTGGGCGAAGTTGGTTTTCTGACTGCTTCAATCAAAACAGTTGCCGACGTGCAAATTGGCGACACCGTCACCGAAGCCGCACGCCCCACGAAGGAGCCGTTCCCCGGTTATCAGGAAATCAAGCCCATGGTTTTCGCAGGACTCTATCCCGTCGATACCAACCAGTATGAAGAGTTGCGTGATGCGATGGACAAGCTGCGTTTGAATGACGCCTCGTTCTTTTACGAGCCTGAGTCGTCCACCGCGCTTGGGTTTGGTTTTCGCTGCGGCTTCCTCGGACTGCTGCACATGGAGATCGTGCAGGAACGTCTGGAACGCGAGTTCAATCTCGATCTGATCACCACGGCGCCGGGCGTGCGCTATGTCGTCACTACCACCGACGGCAAGGTCACGGAAATCGATTCGCCGGCGAAGATGCCCGATCCCGTCCGCATCGTGAAAATTGAAGAGCCGGCGATACGCGCGACGATCCTGACGCCGGAAGAGCACCTGGGCGGAATCCTCGCGTTGCTGGAAGAAAAGCGCGGCCAGCAGAAAGGCTTTGAGTACATCACGTCGACCCGGGTGATGCTGACCTATGAACTGCCTTTGAATGAAATCGTCCTGGACTTTTACGATCGCCTGAAATCAACTTCGCGCGGATACGCTTCGCTCGACTATCACCTGGCGGGCTATTGGGAAAGCGATCTCGTCAAGCTCGATGTGCTGGTTGCCGGCGAGCCGGTCGATGCGTTGTCCCTGGTGCTGCATCGCGACACCGCTGCCGCGAAGGGCCGGGCTTTGGCAACCAAGATGAAAGAACTGATCCCGCGCCAACTTTTCGAAGTCCCAATCCAGGCAGCCATCGGCGCGAAAATCATCGCGCGCGAAACCGTGAAAGCGATGGGCAAGAACGTGATCGCCAAATGCTACGGCGGCGACATCTCGCGCAAGCGCAAGCTGCTCGAGAAACAGAAGGAAGGCAAGAAGCGGATGAAGAAAGTCGGGCGAGTAGAGATTCCGCAGGAGGCTTTTCTGGCCGTGTTGAAGGTGAATGAGTGATGGTGAATTGGAGCCGCTTTACTCCGAACGACTTTGAGTATGACTTCGAGCGTGATGAACTTGCCGCTCACGGTCGAAAGCTCAAGATTATCTTTCAACTCAAGCGTGGAAGTGTTGTT
>DATGVD010000350.1:0-2326 GCA_035300785.1 Pyrinomonadaceae bacterium
TACGGCAGGATTGACGCCATCGTCAACAACGCCGGCTATACGTGGGATGGCACCATCCACAAGATGACTGACGAGCAATGGCAAGCGATGCTCGACGTGCATCTGACGGCGCCGTTCCGCATCATTCGCGCGGCCTCGGAATACCTGCGTGAGACGGCGAAGCGTGAAAAGGCGGAGCACGGCCGGGCATCCGCGCGAAAGATTGTTAACGTTAGCTCAACCACTGGGACGCGCGGCAATGCGGGACAGACGAATTACGCGGCTGGGAAAGCCGGGATCGTCGGAGTGACTAAGACGCTGGCGAAGGAATGGGGACAGTTCAACATCCAGGTGAACGCCGTCGCCTTCGGTTTCATTGAGACCAGACTGACGCAAGCCAAAGAGTCCGGCGAGCGCATCGCGCGCGAAGCGGCGGACATCGCACTCGGCATTCCGCAGGCGAATCGCGAAATCGCTTTCAGGATGATTCCGCTCGGGCGCGGCGGCACGCCCGAAGAGGCGGCGGGCGCCGTTCTCTTTTTTTCGTCGCCGCTCTCCGACTACGTTTCCGGGCAAGTATTGGAAGTGACTGGCGGATTGTGAAGTTGCGATAACAGTTGGGCCGCTGGCCTCGGCGCGAGCAGGCAGACGAGAAAGTGATACGATCCACGAAACCACACGAAGCAGCAGCACAAAAAAGACCTCTCAATTTGCGTTATTTCGTGTTGTTTCGTGGATCGTATCAGTGTTCTTGATCGCTGCCCACGCTTTTTGAGTGGCCTAATAGAACTAACAGCGCAGGCGATATTGATCTGTAACGGGTAAACAATTGAGCTACGCAATCAATCGTGTAGTGGTAATCGGATCGGGAACGATGGGCGGCGGCATTGCCGCGCAAGTTGCGAACGCCGGCATTCCGGTGTATTTGCTCGACCTCGCGCCGGGCGAGTTGACACCTGAAGAAGAAAAGCGCGGGCTCAAACTTGATCACCCAAAAGTGCGCAATCGAATTGTGGCTGCGGCGCTCGATCGTTTGAAGAAGGCGAAGCCGGCCGCGTTCTTCACCCCGCAAGCAGCGGAACTGGTTACGATCGGCAACCTCGAAGACAATTTCGCGTGGGTTGGTGAAGGCGATTGGATCGTCGAAGCCATCGTCGAAGACCTTGCGGCCAAACGATCGTTGGTCGCGCGCATTGAGCAGGTGAGAAAAGCGAACAGCATAGTCTCAAGCAACACTTCCGGACTACCGATTGGCGCCATCGCCGCCGCAGCTTCCGCGGACTTCAAAGCACACTTTCTCGGCACGCACTTCTTCAATCCGCCGCGCTACATGAAGTTGCTCGAAGTAATCCCGACACCGGAAACCGATCCGAAGATTACGGAGTTTATGACGGCCTTTGCCGAGCGTCGTTTGGGCAAGGGTGTGGTCATCTGTAAGGACACGCCAAACTTTATCGGCAACCGCTTCGGCTCGATCTCAGGCGCGACGACGCTGAGTTACATCCTCGAGCACAACTACACAATTGAAGAGGCCGACGCTATCCTGGGACCGCTCGTCGGCCGTCCGCGGACCGGCATGTTCCGCTTGCAGGACTTAGTGGGCCTGGACGTCTCCAGCTCGGTTGGCGAGAACCTTTACGGATTGATCGAGCACGATGAATCGCGGGAGGTCTTACGTAACCCGAAACTCCGCACACTGCGTATGACGCAGATTGAGCGCGGACGATTAGGCGACAAGACCGGGCAGGGCTTTTACCAGAAGCCGCCGAAGGGCGCCAAGGTAGATAAGCGCGACATTCTCACTTTAGACCTTGAGACGATGGAATATCGCGCGCGGCGCGAACCAGACATTCCCTCCATCGCCGAAGCGATGAAGATCAAGCCGCTGGCCAAACGGCTCGCATTTGTGCTGGCGCAAGACGACAAGGCGGGCGCGCTGGCGCGGCACGCCATCTACAACTCGGTGGCTTACGCGGCGCGGCGCGTACCCGAGATCACAGACCAGATCGTCAACGTCGACCGAGCAGTGCGCTGGGGCTTCTCGCACGAGTTGGGGCCGTTCGAGATGTGGGACGCGCTCGGTGTGCGGCCGACGGCCGCAGCCATGGAAGCAAACAGAATTGAGGTCGCGCCATGGGTCAAAGAGATGCTGGCCGCCGGGTGCCAAACTTTTTACCACTCGGAAAATGGACGGTTGAGCTACTACGATCCGGCGCGCAAAACCTAGCTTGCCGAACCCGTGGACGAACGCAAGATTGAACTGAGCGGATTGAAGGCCGCTGGGCGCGTGGTGCGCGAGAACAAGGGCGCGAGCTTGATCGATCTCGGCGACAGCGTGGCCTGTCTT
>DATGVD010000351.1:0-4161 GCA_035300785.1 Pyrinomonadaceae bacterium
TCAATTCTTTGCCGGTGCCGGATTCTCCCAGGATCAAAACCGAAGTTTGCGTATCGGCGACGCTCAGCGCCAGTTCGATCGCGCGACGAATTGCCGGCGCCTGGCCGATGATCCGATCTTCGCCATAGCGCTCATGCAGCGCGCTTTTCAGGCGCATGACTTCGGCTGAGAGGTGATCGCGCTCCAGCGCGGTGCCAATCTGATCGGCTATTCCCTCGACCAGGGCGACTTCGTGATCCTTGAAACGATCGCGTTGCCCGCTCCAGACCCAACCGAGCAATCCGAACGTGTGCCCGGCAATGCGTACCGGCGCCACCAGCGCGGCCCGCCCGCCGAGGGTGGCATTGAAAATTCCTCGCAGCGGGAGCGGCAAGTCGGTTTCGAGGAGTTTGAGCGTCTTGCCGTCTGACAGCAGTTCGACCATTGCCGGGTATTCCGTGATGTCCATCGACTGGCCGTGGGCTTCGATCAGTCCGCGTACACTGTCGATCACGGCATGCGGCGACGCTTTGAATGCCGCGAGGCTGATCCGCTTTTCGTCCGCGTCCAGCACCCCCAGCGCGCAGTAGTCAGCGCCGACCAGAGCCAGCGCGCGTTCGAGCACCACGGAGCTAACCTCGCCAAAATCCGACCGCGCGTTTAGTGTGTTGGCAATCTCAAGCAGGGCCTTCGTCGTCTCGGCTTCGCGTTTCTTGTCGGTGTAAATCCGGGTGTATTGGTAGCCGATTGCCAGTTGCGTCGCAATTGATTCCAGGAACGCGACCTCTTCGTCGAACCACTTGCGCGGCGCGCGCGTGTAATGCAGCCCGATCATGCCGAGCATGTCCTCGTCTAAAATGACGGGGACCAGAAGCAGCGAACGCGTGCCCATGCTCCTGGCAAAGAAGCGAACCTTGTGGTCAAGTTCCGGAGCCGAGGTGTCATCGAGTCTGACGATGCGCTTGATATCGACGTGCGCAGAAAGCGTCGCCAGATCAACCGGGATGCGCGTGTCGAGATTCGAGAGCACTTCTTCAGAGGCGCGCCATTCGTGGCTGACGTGCAGATCTCCTTCCGGAGTCAGCTTGATGATATCGCAGCGATCGACTTCCATCATCTGGCCCAATTCGGAAACGATCATGCGCAGAAAAGAATCCAGGTTGATCGAAGTCGGCAGGTTCCCGGCCAGACGATCGATGATGGATTCGCGGGCTTCGTGCAGCTTTAGCTTGCGCTCCAGCGAAAGGTTCTGCTCTGTTTCGGCGGCCGATTGCATTTGATACCAGGTTAATCGCGAAGACCGTCCCTTAGAACGATTGCCGCTTTGGTTCGAGGCTCAATCTCTTCACGTTGCGAGCGATCATAACGAACGGCGGCGTAAGTTGCAAAAACCCTCGCCGAGTGTCCTTCGGCGCGGCGGGCCAATTGGCAGTTGGCCGCATCTCAGGATGGTAGTGTCTGAGTTTCATTTCGTGGGTTTCCGCGGATCACATAAGAGCGATCCACGAAACCACACTAAATCGCACGAACAAAGCTGCTTCGTGTGGCTTCGTGGATCGTTTTCCATCGCCACGAATCTCTCAAAATCACGAAACTAAGACACTAAATGTACCCCTACCCTCAGGATTGCTTAGTTGTCAGTCGGGAAACGGGTCTCGTATAATCGGCTTTTAGGTATCCAGGCAAAGTTTCCCCAAAACCGAGTCACCAATGCCGATTTACGAATTTCGCTGCACCAAGTGCAACGCCCATACTGAAGTTTTTCAGAAGCTGTCCGACAAGCAACCGACGCGCTGTCGAAAATGCAAGGGTCGTCTGGAAAAACTAGTGTCGAAGTCGTCGATCAAATTCAAGGGCGAAGGGTGGTATGTCACCGATTATGCCCGCAAAGGAACCGTCGCTGAGAAGGTCGACAAGGAGCTAGCATCGCCAGAGCCAACTTCGTCATCTGAGAAGGCGAAGCCAAAAAAGTCTCCCGCAAAGAAAGACAGTACCTAAGCCAGGGCCAGGTTATGAGCACCAGGACTAACAGTCGTGCCGCCGAACCAGAGCTGAGAAAGGCTCATGCCGGTTGGCGCGCCTTTATCTTTCTCCTGACGGCCGCGGCTTTGCTGAGCGCGCTGTTTGCGCAAGCGGGCCGCCGCGCGCACCCTTCCAGCGAAGCATCGACGCTGCTCAACGTCGTGGCGGTGCGGGCCAACGGCGCGGCAACTCCGATCACCACGAAAGACATCTCGCTTTTCGATAACGGCGTCCAGCAGACAGTCAAAAACTTTGCGCCTGATCTTTCACCCGCGCGCATCGTCTTGCTGGTGGACAATTCGCTGACGATTCGCGCCGATGTCGAAAAGCTGGAAGCTGCGACGCAGGAGTTTGCTTATGAAATTTACGACGGCGACAAGCTTTTGATCGTCGGCTACGACAATGGCGCCGAGATCGTTTCCGACTGGACGGACAATGCGAAAAAGATCGAAACAGAGCTGAAGACTTTTCGCAAGAAAGGCGATCCGCACCTGTTCGACGCGATCTCCGCGGTGGTCGAGGACGCGCTCCGGCCGCTGTCGGCGCAAAAGCGCGCGATCGTGGTTATCAGTGACGGACTCGACCGCGGTAGCAAAACAAAATTCGCGCAGGCGCTCAGCTTGCTCCAATCGCTGGACATCGCCGTCTATTGCGTGCAGGCGACGGACCGCACCCGCGGCGCCATTCGCCGCGACGTACCCAAGCCGCGGCAAGTGATCGACGACCTGGCGGAAGGCACCGGCGGCCGCATTTTCCCGATCGACGATCCGGGCGCGGCGGCGAAAGCAATCTGCGACGAGCTCCGTAAGAACCGCTACGTGCTTTCCTACCTGCCGCAGAGCGTGGTGTACAGCGAGCCCCGGGCTTTGCTAGTCATGGGCGAGAAGGGAATCGACGCCCGCTCGAAGACGATGCAACCGCCGGATTGAAAAACTAATGATTGAATAACTGGGGGTTGGGCGCTCTTCAAACATGTCCGCAACATACCTCAAGAGTGTTCTCGTTATTCTGCTGACGTTCGCCTCATCTGTTCCACACGCGAACTCACAAACTAAGCGCGACAACCCAGATCCCTGCCCGGACACAAAGACCTACACCGGAAAGTATCGCAACCTGGTCTATGGATTCTCGATTATCATTCCTGCAGGTTTGCAGGGACATTGGAACTCAGCTCGATGCGTGCCCGACGAAAAATATGGTTGCGTTTGCATGGGGGACCACGGACGATTTATCCCGCTGTCGGACGATGCCAACATTGAGGCCTTCGTAAGCTATCAGATGGAATCGGAATGGTCCGTAATTGATCAAGAAAAGGGTGAGATCTCCTCACTCAAGCGTCAGCAGGGCATTGAACAGGAGAAGGTCCTGAGTTCAAGATGGTTCCGGCTAGGCAAGCTTAATGCTCGAAGATTCAGAGTGCAGTTTGTCGAGAAGAATAGAAGGATCGTGATGGATCACATTGTCGCTCTGCACAAGGGTGTTGCATATGAGTTAATCCTCCGCACCTTGGCCAAACGATATCAAAAAGACAAAATGGAATTTGAAAAGGTAATCGCGAGTTGGAAGCTAACTCCCCGAACGGGCTAGTTACGTCGCGCCAGATGCTTCCCTGGATCGGAGCCGTTACGCGGTTTCTACCTTGATTCATTAGGTCTACGTCGTTGCTAATCGCCGTCGCACTCTAGGTTCTCTTCCGAGAGTATAGATAAAAGAGCGTCAGAATAATCGCCAGCAGGATAATCTCCCAAAACGCAAACACACCCTTCTCGAAATGTCCGGTTTCGTCGTGGGCGTCACCGTAAATGATGAAGGTGCCGAAACTGACGCCGACGACCAGCCAGATGATTTGTCGTTTGAGATCCCACACGCTACGCGCCCTCACCCCTGGCCCCCTCTCCCAATGGGAGAGGGGGATTCGAGATCGACTGACATCCGCGGCAGAACGCGCGGCTGGCCTTCGATTTCGGAGCGAACTTCGCCGATGCGAGTCGCGCCCATGCGCCGGTAAAACCCTTCGGCATTTGGATCGGCGGAAAGCTCCACGGCTCGCGCATCCATACTCTTCGCACGGGCCACGACTTGCTTGAATAGCGCGCGCCCGACGCCGTTTCCCATGTGCTCGGGTTTTATCCACATATGTTCGACTTCAGCCAGGGAACC
>DATGVD010000352.1:0-2938 GCA_035300785.1 Pyrinomonadaceae bacterium
GCGGTCATCGTCGGAATCAGATTGAAGTTTTGAAAGATCATCCCGACGGTGTGGCGTCGATGGCGCGCCATCTGTTTCTTGGTCAGCGGCGCGAGCGATTTTGAATCAAATAGTATTTCCCCGCTCGTCGGACTGTCGAGCCCGCCCAGCAAATTCAAGAGTGTCGACTTGCCGCTCCCCGACGTTCCCTGAATCGCGACGAACTCTCCCTCAGCGACGCCGATGGACACATCGTCCAGCGCCTTCACTTCGTTACTGCCCATCTGGTAGACGCGTGTCACCGCGCGGGTTTCGATTAACATAGTACGTAGTATTGTGTCAGAACCCTGAGCGGTAGCGACGGGATCATACACTCAAGGTTGAGTCGAAGATCCGGTCGCTACCGCTCTCGGTTCTGACACGGGGCGGTTCTGTGCCGACACGCGCCAAAGCTCGAAACGCTCTTCAGCAAATCCCTTCAACGGGATTTCAAACCGGGTTGCGACCAGCGACGCGTCGGAATCGCTCAGCAAGTCTCGCACGCCCGGATCCGAATAGACGGCAGCAGAGATCACCACGTCGCCGCCCGTCGACTGTGCTTCCAGGCGCGCGGCGAGATTAACGGTCGAGCCAAAATAGTCGAGCCGATCATTCAGCGTTACGGCGATGCAGGGGCCCGTATGCAAGCCCGCCTTCAGTGTCAGCGGCAGCATTCCCTCCGGCGGAAACCCCAATTGCTGTTGCGCCCGCAGCATGGCGCGCACGGCCGCGGCGGGCTGTCGAAACACAGCCATCACCGCATCGCCGATCGTCTTGACCAGGGCGCCGTCTTCGTCGGCAATCACCTGTTTCAAAACGTCGAAGTGATTCATCACGCGGCCAAAGGCAGTGGCGTCGCCAATCTCGCGATACATTCGCGTCGAGTCTTTCAAGTCCGTGAACAGTACCGTCAAGGTGCCGACGGAAATCTGTTCGCCGCGGCGCAGCGCTTCGCTGGCAAACAGATCGCGAAACACCTGCAGCGCCGTGACCTCAGCAGCCGTGGCCGCATCGTCGGTCCACACGGTGCGTTCCAGGATGAACAACTGCTCATCGTCGGTCTGATTCTCCAATTCCACTTGCGCTCGCCTGGCGATCACTGACTCTTCACCTGGCCAGCCGGCGCTGTTCGCCGTCAGCGTCACTTTACTCGCGCCATTCTCAGCGGCCCGAAGATGTTGCCCGCCCGGAAGACCCAACGTGCGCAAACGATAGCGGCCTTCTTCCAGAGCCAACTCAATGGCGCGATTGCTGCGCCGCGCGAGCAATTGCTGCGCGACGATGTGCGGCGTCACCTGGGGCCCCCCGACGCAGAAGGTCTCGCCATGCACTTCGCGAATCGATGGATTTAAGCGGAAAGTAAGTTCGACTGACTGTTCAAAGTTGACGTTGAAATCGATATTGCAAGCCGGACAGTGAACCTGCGAAGCGATCTCTTGCAGCGACTCCGTTGCCGGGCCGCCCCGGCACATCGGGCAAATCAAATTCCATTGCAGGTCCAGCATCCCCGCGCGGGTCGCGGCCAGACAAGCTTCCAGCACGGCGCGACGCGGTTGTTGCCACTGCGCCGCCAGCTCATAAGGCCGTATGCGCGCGAGCGCAAAATCGTCAGAGTTCTCGACATGATCGACCAGCAACGCGACCAGCTCAGTCTCAATTCCCTGAGTAGCGAGCTTCTCGCTTAAGGCCAGCAGGCGCGCCCTCCCGCCCGGAACGTAATCAGCTTCCGGAGCAACGCTCGCGACCGTGCGCCCCTCCTGGGCCAGCTCGTCATATTCACGAAACGTTTTCGCAAAGTTTCGCGCGCTGACGATGCCAATCTGAAGCGGTACGATAATCAAGCCCAGGATGTTGCGCGGCTTTGCCCACAGTTGATAGACGAGTTTTGTTCCGGTCGATTTGCGGCCTTCCGGTAAGGACGTTTCGCGCGGGATCAATTCCGCCAGGACGCGCAGCTCAGCGATCGGGCCTTTCGTGTAGCGCCGTACGACGCCAAACCGCTGCGGCCGCGTCCACTCGAACGGCTGCTCCTCCCATTCGACGGCCATCCCCAGAAAGAAAAGCCGCAGACGGCGGCGAGCATTTCCCCGCCGCGTTCCTTTCGCCGACACGGCTTCCACCTCCGGGACGCCGGTATCGCGATTGAACCGATTCGTGTCGGCGACCAGCGGCCAGAGCTGTTCCGGCGACGATTCGAGATCGAATTCCCAGCGATAATGAAAGTCGCGGTAAGGCATAGCACGCAAGTCAAAAGTAAAAAGTTAAAAGGCAAAAGCAAGGCGCCGTGCATCCTTACTCTTACCTTTTTACTTTTGCCTTTTTACTTTTGCCTTTTATTCACACTTCCTTGTATTCCGAATCGACGTCTTCATCCGAAAACGCCACCCGATAATTCTTTGATTGCACTTGCTTCGTGATCAAAAGGTCGTCTTTCGTCTTCAGCAAATCAGCGCGGTTATAAACGGAAAGTTCAAAGTTATAGCCGTGCGTGATCGCGTCTTTCGGACAAGCCTCGACGCAGTAACCGCAGAAAATGCACCGGCCGTAATCGATGTTGTAAACCTTTGCGTAACGCTCATCGACCCCGACGCGATCCGCGGGCGGGCGCGGATCGTCGACGGCTTCAATGTAAATGCATTCGGCCGGACAGGCCGCCGCGCACAGAAAGCAGGCGACGCACTTCTCTTTGCCACTCTCGTCAACGTGCAAGAGGTGCTGGCCCCGATAGCGTGGCTGCACGGTCACCGGTTCCTCCGGATACTGCACGGTCTGCTTCCGCCTGGGGATGTACGAGAGCGTGACGCCCATGCCGGAAATAATGGCGCGCGTCGATTCGATAACTTCGGTGATGATTGACATAGTCAGAATTTCGAATTGCGGATTTCGGATTGCGAAATGTTTAGGCCCTGGCAGCCTTAGC
>DATGVD010000353.1:0-2301 GCA_035300785.1 Pyrinomonadaceae bacterium
TCGCAATCAGCAACCCAACCCAGTGGCTGACAGCCAGGCCGGTAGCCAGCAACATGCCGAACATTCCCGTGTAGATCGGATTGCGCACCAGCCGGTATGGGCCTTCGGTAATCAACTTGTGCCCTTCGATCAGACGCGCGCCCAGGCTCCACTGCTTGCCGAGGGTCCTGATCGCCGCCGAGACGAACCATACCGAAGCAATCGCCAGCGCCATGGTCAGAATCGCGAGTGCGATCTCGACAGAGCTACTCGCCGAAACTATGGGACCAAACCACGCGCGCCGAATCGACCAGACAATCGCGTATCCGGCGCCTTGCAACACGATGCCAAGAATCGAAGCGCGCTCACGTTTGCTTTCCGGCGCGGGCGGCGATTTGTGCCGGACCAGAAACAGAATGATAAATGCGAACCACGACAACATCACAACGACAAAAGCGAGGGTGGGCCAGAACTCAAGATGAATCATGGTGTTTTCTAATCTGATTCAGCGAGCATTTCTCTGCTGTGACTGAATCGTTCTTCCAGTTGTCTCCGCCGCTTTCCCATCAGCGTTCCGTGCACCGGAAGCACAATCGCGTTCAGCATGTAAACCATTCCCGCCACAAAGGAATATCGTCCGCGACCCAGGACCGCAATCGCCACAGAGAGCGTGCCAACGCCAACGTTCAGCGCACTCTCTTGAATGTCGCCGCGCGTATCAAAGACCTCCAGTTCGTTCAGCTCAAGCGCGCCGCGCTGACGATAAGCATGCCAGTAGAGAAAGACGAACACGCCAAAGACCGCGATGTACCCGGCGCCGAAGATTATCATCAGAACGGACACCTGATCGACGCTGTCAACCATCAAGGTTTCAACGCCACCCGGCAGATGAACGCGGCCTCCCCCTCCCGTAAACAGGCTCACCAGAAAGGTGAAGAGAAACTTCAGCGGATAGACGTAGAACAGAACAACAAACAGCAGTACCGCATTGAGGCAAACCGTGAGATTGTCCTGCTAGTCCATAACGGCGAAAGAATTTATATTGATTGAACCAGACCATGAACAGCAACGTGAAGCTAATAGCGAACGCGCCAAAGCCGCGCATGGTCTGCATCAACTCGCCAAAGGTCCTGGGAACTTCGAGCGACACAACCAATAGCGTGATTGCGAATCCGAAAACGGCATCGCTAAGGCCCTCGGTGCGCGAGATCTCGTGGCTGCGCCAGCGAAACTTTTTGTTGTCGCCGATGCCTTTGTCGATCAGTTTCTCTCGAATCATCTCTTTGCCGTCGGGCTACTGTCCCGCTGCCAGCGACGCCTTAACTACCCGCTCGAATTCTGCGCCTGAACTGTCACTGTACCCGATAAAGCGCTTTACCAACTCCCCGTTTCGATCAAAGACGAATGCCTGCGGGATATTTTGATTATCGCCGAGAAACGAATCGGCGAATTCGTCGTCGGGAAATGCGAGTGGATATTGAATCCCAAACTCCCTGGCAAACGCCGGAACTTGATCGCGATCGTCGGCCCCGCCGACGTTCAGCCCGATTACCTGCAATCCCTGCGGTTGGTATTGCTCTTGTAGTTGCACCAGCCGCGGTGTTTCAGCGCGGCAAGGCTCGCACCACGTCGCATAAAAGTCCAGCACTACAACTTTTCCTTTGTAATCGGCAAGTGTCGCGTGCTGTTTGTTTTCGAGCGCCCAGCCGCCGGTCCTGGCCGCCTTCCTCGTGCAAGCGGCAAAAATGAACGCCGTCCCGAGCACCAGAATCATCAGCGCCAGACCGCGCCTGAGTTTTCGATTCACAGTTGGAGGTTTACGACTCTTCATCGGTCTCGCGGTTTGCTTCACCGTTATGCGGCTGCTCGCCGATTTCGACGGAATCAATTTTCTGTCCCGGCACCAGGTACTCTTCGTTTGCCCACCGGCTGAAGTCGATCAGCTTGCATCGTTCGGAACAGAAAGGGCGTGACGGATTATCTTTCCATTCGACCGTCTTTCCGCATGTCGGACATTTCAGCACTAGGCAAAAGTAAGAAGGAAGAGACCAAAAGTAAAGGCTTGAGGCGGCGGGAATGCCGAAATTTGGAGTGCGGCGACTTGTCGCCGCTTTGGTTCGTCGCCTTACTCGACTAACAATCACTGCAACAAGTCGCAGTCTTCCAAAGCGCTGACAAGTCAGCGCACTCCAAATTCGTGCACCTGACGTGCGAGGCGAACTATTCCTGAACTCCGCACCGCCTCATGGCGTAGAATAGGGCGAGGAGTTTTATGGCTGACTACAAAGAGAAATTCGACGATTTGCATCGCGCGGCGAGGCG
>DATGVD010000354.1:0-6639 GCA_035300785.1 Pyrinomonadaceae bacterium
GGCAAAGCTCGGTGCTGCGCAGGTTGTTTTTGCAACCTCAAGCGAGCAGTGGAGGGTTGAAACGGTAAGACTAATTCGCCAGCGTTTTGCGGATTGTCTAACCAAGGTGGTGATCTGGTCTCGCGGGGATTTGCAGCCGCCATCCTAAGACTAAAGAGGGTCAGTGGCTCGCGGCGCGCGCGCCACCATTACTGTCGAGGTCGGAGATTAGTTGCGTCAGCAGTGGACTGATGCTTTCCACGTTGTCGTAATTCTTTCCCAACAACTTGATTACTCGCTTGTCTTTTGAGGTGCCTTGGATCTCTTTCAAAAACGCGCGGCAGAAAGCGCAGACGACTTCCGGCGCGAATTGCGTTCCCGTGTTCGTGCGAAAGTCTTCGATCACGTCTTCGAGGGGGCGCCGTTTCCGGTAAGGGCGATCGGTCGTCATTGCGTCGAACGAATCCGCCAGCGTGACGATCCTTGCGCCTGCAGGAATCTGGTCGCCTTTCAACCCATCGGGGTAACCGTTGCCGTCCAGACGTTCGTGATGGTGGCGGGCCATCAAAGGGATGTCGGCGTAAGGATGACTAATCGGCGCCAGGATTTCGTATCCGGCCGCTGGGTGCCGGCTCATTTCTTTCGACTCTTTTGCATTAAAGCGCAGCGGCGAGTTGATCACGGTGAGATCGACAATCAGTTTGCCGATGTCGTGAAGATAGCCGGCGATCGCGATGCCTTCGACTTGCTCGTCGCTCCAACCCATTTCGCGCGCGATGATCTCGCTGTATTTGCCGACGCGCACGGAATGGCCTTGCGTGTATCGGTCCTTGATGTCGATGGCCGCAGCGAAAGCGCGCACGGTTTCTTTGTAAATCGCCCGCAATCCATCATACAAGCGCAGGTTCTCTTCCGCTTTGCTTTCGACTTCTTCCAGCAGGCGATGGCTGTGAATCCCGACGCCGATGTGGCGCGATAGCGCGCTCACGACCTCCAGATCTTCCTCGGTGTATTTTTCGCCGCTGGCCTTTTCGCCCAGCAGCACGACACCAATCAACCGCTCTCGTACGACCAGGGGCAACAAGAGATCGATTTCAACTGAAGCGAGCAAAGCCTGGTGGTCCTCAAGAAAGCGCTGCGCCTCTTTCGCCGCATCGCCGAGCGACAGAGCCGATCCCAACGACGCCAACTCGCGCGCGTGATCGTGATCCAGCGCCAGCACGCGCTTTTCCCCGAGCCCTCTGGCGGCGACAAACCGCAGTTGCTCGAGTTCGCGATCGTATTCACAAACGGCGCCGCGGCGAATGGCCAGCGACCCGAGCAAGAGATGGAACGACGCCCGCAGCATCTCTTCAAAGTCGGCCGTGTTCGCGATCTCCTGGCCGAGATCAGCCAGGGTCGCAAAGGTGTGAATCAATCTTTGGGTGTTTGATTCCATCGAACTCAAGTCTAAGCCCTCCCTGACGGTCGGGCTACTGCCCCGCGGCGTTCGTTTGCGGAGCAATCAAAGCCAGGGCCGCATCTTCGTCTGTTGCCAGACTAACGTGACGAGTTAGTCCCAGCATCTCAAACAAATGCGCATTGTGGCTGTTGACGTCGGAAAAAATAAGTTGCGCGTGGCTCTGCTCGGCCGCGTCGATCACGCCCATAAGAATTGAGACACCGATGCTGTTAACCAGCTCGGTGTCCCGGAAATTGATTACCAGCGCCCGCCGGCCCGACTCAAGTTGTCGCTTGCATTCGCGCTCGATGCGTTCGCCGCTCAGCTTGTTAAGATAATCGCTGGCGTAGATGATCGCCGTCTCGCCAACGCAGCGCGCCGGCAACGCAGCTGGCTCCGTAATATCCGCCATGCTCGGTAAGGCCCCCTCTTACTGCGCCACAGACTTGCGGTCCGTGACTAATCCAGAAAAGTTAAGTACGGACTAGAGTCGGCGCCACTTAACGCAGGTACTTCGTCATGCGCAATTGCGTGCCGTCGTCAACGCGCTCGAACTCGACTTCGTCCATCAACGTCCGGATCAGTTTCAGTCCCCAACCTCTCCGGCTCTGGCCTTCGAGTTGACTGCCTCCCTCACCGTTCTGGCCCAACACATTCGCGGGCACCACGCCTCGGCTCGCAACCGTAATAACTAATTTATCATTATCTACGCGAAAGCGCTGATAAATTTTCCGATCCGGGCTGAGACTGTGCTCCGTGGCGTTGATGCAAGCCTCGACCAAAGCGGTCTTAATTTGGTTAATAGCTTCGGGACGAAAGTTCACGCGTCGCGCAATTTGTTCCACCGTATGCGCCGCAATCAACTCTGTGTCGGCGCCCATCGGAATGACCATCTCGTATTCGTCCGGCCGGCTCTCAGCGAACGCCCTCGCTTCCGACGTGAGGCGCGCCGTTAGGAGCTCAACCTGCCGGCGGCTGGAACCGTAGGCTTCGCGTTCGTTGAGCAATTCGCAGGCTTCCGGCGAAAACCCTTCCGGCGCCACCAGCCACAAACGCACCCGGCCAAAGCCACACTCCTGCGCCAGAGCCGTTAGTCGATTGCACCATTCTTCGGTCAGTTCCCTGCTCGCTTCAAGCTTGGAATCAATCTGGGCCGCGACCCAAACGATTTCGCGTTCGTCGGCATAGTCAGCCGAATCAAAACCGTGCGCGACCGCGCAACGTTGTGCCTCAAATTGCATCGAGGCAGCAAAGGCCGAAGCGTCGGCGACATGAACGACTTGCGGCAGCTTGATCAGATCACTTTCAGTATCGAGCGCGGCATTCACAGCCTCGGTGTCGACACCGGTGTGGGCGGCGGCAAAACGATCGTAATGGAAGAGACTGGCGGGCACGCGTTGACAGTTGAAATACTCAAGCAGCTCACGCAAACCAAGCGCGGCTTCGCGCCGGTACTTGTAGGCCATCGCCTGGGGAGCGCGCTTCAGGGCTTCGACTAACATATCCGCCACGACCTGGGCGCGTGATTCTGCCGCGACTTCAGTCCGGTAATGAGCGCGCAAATAATCCATCCAGACGTAAGATGAGGCATTAACTTCGACGAAGGCGGCGCTGGAATTTGCCAGCTCGTAAACGTGCAGCGCATCGATGATGCGTTCAAACTCAGTCGCGTCGACGCCCAGACGCTTTTTCCAGGCCCACAGCGAAGACTTGCGCGCTTCGCCCGATGCAGATTCATAAAGCACGCGCAAGAGCGTGCGGCGCGTTTGTGGCTGGGGCACGATCTGATCGAGAATGCTGGCGAAGTGCCGGTGAATTCGCCCGCCCATCAACTCGTCAATGTAAAGGCGCTGGCAATTCAGGAAACTGGTTAGCGGCACTTCGCGATCGCGCGCCGCCTGCAACACCGCATTGATGAAGAAAGGACTGGCGCCGAGTTGCTGCACGATTAGATCGCGTGTCTCCTCGTTACTCTCGACCTGCTGACGACGAGCAATACCGGCCACCAGCCGGCGCGCGTCATCGTCGCTCAACTCCGCGACGTTAATTACTTCGCCCGAGTCGTAATCGTCGCCGCCTCCGTGCACTACGTCCAGTATCTGGCGGCGCAGGCCGGCCAGCGCGACCGGACCGCTCGAGCGCTTGAACACCTTCGCAATCTCCCGCCCCAACGAAACCTGATCAGGGTCGGTACCGGCCAGCCCCACACAATCAATCAAAGGAAACACGCTGCGCCTGGTCGCGGCGGCGACTCTCTGCGGCGCGGACAGACAGAAGCTGACCAGCGCGTTTGCGTCAGTGCTCGCGCCCTCGCGCTCAAAATCCTCGATCAATTCCGAAATCAATTCATAGTCAGTGGGCAGCGCGAGTTCCACCAGATCGTGAAACGTTAGCGACGCTTCGCAGAGCGAAGGATCGACGCGGCGGTAAGCGATGTATTGTTGGATGAAACTCTGGAAGAAGCTGCGGGCGGAGCTGAGCGAAGCCCGGCCGAACGCAAAGTAAGTTGGAATCGCCTCGCCACGACGACTGAATAGCTCGTCGTAGGCCTGACGCAACAACTCTGACGCGCCCACGTTCGGCGCTCCCAACAGGAGCAACCTGCCAGGGTCATCGGGTCGCGACGAATGACTGACCAGTTGCCGCAGCTCGGCATCGCGGCCCATGAATTCGTCCCGGCTGACGCTGGATAATATGCGCTGGTGACTCATCGATCACTGGGTTTGATTCGCGGCGCTGGGGCCCGTCCCAGGGGGCGCGCTCTGATAAGCGTACGCGCGATTCTTGCCATGACTCTTCGCATGATAAAGCGCGCGATCAGCCGCGCGAATGACGGCTTCGGCAGAGTCAAGCGCCGCTGAGTAAGACGACAGACCAATGCTGACGGTAACCGAGCCGAGCGGCTGAGCATTGCCGTGTGGAAACCTGGTCTCCGAAACTTTTCGCCGGATGCGATCCGCGATCACGCCGGCTTCCTGCAAATCAGTTTGCGGCAACAAAATCGAAAACTCTTCGCCGCCGTAGCGCGAAGCTACGTCAACTTTTCTGAGCGCCGCTCGCAGACATTGCGCGATGATCTCCAGCGCGCGATCCCCGGCCTGATGGCCGTCGCGGTCGTTGTAGAGCTTGAAATCGTCAATGTCAATCATCATAAAGCTCATCGGATAGTCGTATCGCCTCGATCGGCTCAACTCCTCCGCCAGCCGCGCTTCCATATAACGCCGGTTGTGCAGCCCGGTCAGCGGGTCCGTGATCGACATCAATTGGTACTGGTTTGCGCGCTGTTGCCAGGCGGCACGCTCCAGAGCCAGAGCAATTTGCGGCCCCACCAATTCAATAACGCTCAAGTCAGCCGCATCGTACGCTCCGCCACCTATCTTGTCGGCGAGATTCAAGACGCCGATCTTGCGCGCGCCAATCGCAATCGGATAGCTGATAAAAGATTTCGTCTTGTAGCGCCGCGCGGGCACTGTTTGGCGGCCCAACTGATCCATCGTAGTCACCAGCGCTCGCCCGTCGCTAAGAACCGATCCGGCAATCCCCTCACCCATACGAACGTTGGCGACTGCGCTCACTGGTTCAGCCATCCCGCGGGCGGCTTTCATCGTGAGTTCATTTGCCCCCTCGTCGAAAAGCATCAGTGAACCGCGCTCGGCGCTTACCAGTTCCAAAGCCTGCGTCAGGATTGATTGGTAAGTCTCGGCCGGTTCGATCGCATCAATCTGTTCCGCAAAGCGGCGAATGGAATCCGCAAACGGCGCGCGCCGATCAAGCCCGGGGCGCGGGCCGGCTCCAGTCCGCCGATCTTCGGCGCTCACCGGTGCGCCCTGGCCGGCGGCCGCGCCTTTACGCTTTAAAGGCGTGGGGACGTCGATGGTTTCGGATTGCGGCTCCTCAATGAATTCTCGCGCCGCTCTAGCAACGCGCAACGCCGCATGATCCAGATCAGCTTCGTCGGCAAAGATCACATTGCGAAAAAGCTCGTCAGAAAACAGGGTCTGGAGATCGCCGGAGCGAAACCGCTCGGCGAGTTTGCTATAGTCAGCGCTGCTCGCCAATGCTCGCCCGCCGATCACCGCGAGCTTCCGCTCGCGGTCGAGCTCAACGGGCATTGCGAAGCACTGCAAACCAGCGTGACAACGATAGTGCGTGACCGTGTCCGCGCCAATCGCACGTTCGTGCGCCTCGCCACAGAAAGGGTCGCAAAGTTTAACGTGGTCCGGCGACGATTGCAGGGCGGCACAAATCGAGTTGTTGTTGGCGATGACCAGCGCCGGGGGCTGCTTACCTTCAACCAGGAGCAGGGAGATTCCCGATGAGCCGGCGATCGACTCCTGAACCCTGGCCCAGCCGCGCGGTGCCTGGTCGGGAACTTCTTGCACTACCGCCTTGGTCCGCGCCGCACGCTTTTCAGTTGATTTTTTCACTCTTGCAATTCGCGCTGTCCGGCCAGTATAGGTTGCGCGCTATCTCGCCACAAGCTCGATGCGCGCACGGTTTTCGACCAACCAGGGCCCCGCAAACGCCTCTGACTTTCAGTTCACGTCTAGCGTAAACGACTAATAACCCGGCGTTTTCACGCCTTCAAGCGCAATCCGGGCGCGTCGCCCGCGGCCACTCGGTCGATGTCCGGCTGCTCGGGGCTGATGCGTATGCAGGCCGCGAAGTGATTTGGCTTGATTTGAACAAGTTGAGGCTCAACGTCCCGGCAAGCGTCAATGGCATAAGGGCAGCGAGTGTGAAAGCGACAGCCGCGCGGCGGATCGATCGGCGAAGGCACGTCGCCTTCCAAAACCACCCGGCGGCGCGTGAGTTCTATCTTCGGATCGGCAACCGGCACCGCGGAAATCAGCGCCTTCGTATAAGGCATGAGCGGCTGCGCATAAATGTTCTTGGCTGGGGCCAGCTCGACAATCTTGCCGAGGTACATTACCGCCACCCGATCCGAGACGTGTCGAATCGCGCGCAGGTCGTGCGAGATGAAGAGGTAGGTCAAAGCCTGCTCGCGTCTGAGGCGATCCAGCAGATTCATGATCTGCGCCTGGATCGAAACATCAAGAGCAGAGATGGGCTCGTCAGCAACAATGAAGTCCGGTTGGACGGCGAGGGCGCGGGCAATGCCGATGCGCTGGCGCTGGCCGCCGGAAAACTCGTGCGGATAACGCTTCAGAAAGCGCGCACTTAAGCCCACGGTTTCCATCAAGTCCTGGACGCGTCGT
>DATGVD010000355.1:0-2681 GCA_035300785.1 Pyrinomonadaceae bacterium
TTCGGCGGGTGACGCGCTCGCACAGCTATGGCTGATGGGAATGGCTTTAGGAGTTTGGCTGCTGCCCGGCACCGGAGCGGTTCTCAAGCGCTGGCATTTTCATGAACGAGTCAAAGCCGAAGGTAAGTCTATCGCCGCGCACCGAACAGTGCTGCTCTCTGGTTGTTTGTTCAATCCTTTGTTCTACTTTGTTCTGAATCTGCTAATCACGGCGGTGGTGATTACATTTATTCTCGGTCTGCTGAAGCCGAGCAGAGAAAACGAGGAGGGAGTCTTTGTCGCGTCGTGCTTTTTGGGGGTGGGCTTCGCGGCCTTCCAAACCTATTTGGTCTATCACTACTTTTCTACGCCAAAGCGCGCACCAAAGGTGGAGTTTCTGCGGGATGACCCACGCTCGGAAGTATTAGGAGACCTGTGCATCTTGTTGAATATGATTCTCTTTCAGATAGTCTGGAACGTGTTGCCAATTATACTGCCGCCACGGCCTGCGAACGTTTCGGTCTTCGCGGAGATCATGTTTAGGCTCGTGGTATTTGGCTTGGCGACGATGCTGATTTACTTTCCCCCGCGTATCTTTTATTTGCGGGAAGACATCAATCGCCCGCGCGCCTGGTTGACGATTGGGCTTGCTAATTTGCCATTGATTACACGCCTTTTGCTGGGCGCCCGTAGCGTTAGTCAATAGTCTAGAACTCATTTGTATGTCTGAGCCTCTTCACCCAAATAAGGTCGAAAGCGATCTCCGCAGCTTCCTGCCGCGTCTGATGGGTGGTGAAGATCTTTCGCGTGCTGAGGCTGCACAACTTCTCGACGCGTTGCTTGATCCTGAAGCCACCGACTCGCAGATTGCGTCGGCGCTAATTGCGCTCAGGTTGAAAGGCGAGACCTTTGAAGAACTCGCCGGATTGGCCGAGGCCATGCGCGAGCGCGCGGTGCGCATCACGTCGCGTCACGCTTGCTTCATTGACACGGCGGGAACAGGTTCGAGCCGCGTCAAGACTTTCAATGTTTCGACGGCGGCCGCATTCGTGATCGCCGGCGCAGGCCTAGCCGTGGCCAAGCACGGCAATCGTGCCGCCAGCAGCCGCTGCGGCAGCGCGGATGTGCTGGCCGTGCTGGGCGTGAATGTCTCGGCCTCGGCTGAGGTTTCCGAAAAGTGTCTGAACGAGATCGGAATCTGTTTCATGTTCGCACCACTCTATCACGGCGCCACGGCGCGCGTGGCGAGCGTGCGACGCGAGCTGGGCGTGCAGACGACCTTCAATTTGCTCGGGCCGCTGACGAATCCGGCGCACGCGCCCAGGCAAATCATCGGCGTATCGAACCGCGATTCGGTGGAGCCGTTGGCAAGTGCTCTGGCCTTGCTTGGAACTGAGCGCGCCTGGGTCGTGCACGGTGCGGATGGCCTGGATGAAGTGACGATTACCGACAAAACATTTGTCGCGGAGGCTCGTCACAGCGAAGTTCGCAGGTTCGAGATCTCGCCGGAGGATTTTGGCTTCGAACGCATAGCGCTTGATGGCCTTAGTTCCGGCGATGCCGAAGTCAACGCTGGCATAATTCGCGCAGTGCTTTCAGGTGAGCGGCAAGATGCAGCGCGAGCCCTGGTGATTGTAAATGCTGCGACGGCGCTGCGCGTGGGTGGCGTTGCCAGCGATTTGCGCGAAGGGACACAGCTCGCGGCGCAGAGCATCGACAGCGGTGAAGCACGGAAGAAGCTCGATCAATTGGTTCGCGCTACGAATTAGACAGTTCAATCGTCCTTCGGTAAATGAACTTACTTTCCGAGATTGTCTCCAGCAAGCAACGGCGGGTTGACCACGCGAAGCAGCTGGTCCCGCTTGCGCAGATGCGCGCGATGGCGAATCAGGCCCGCCTCGGCAGCCGGTTGCATGCCTTTGCCAGTGCCCTGGCTAACGCGGACAAGATCAACATCATCGCCGAGTTCAAACGTCGCTCGCCTTCGAAGGGAGAAATAAGACGCGACGCTGACCCGGTGATTACCGCCCGGGCTTACGAGTCCGCGGGCGCGTCGGCCGTTTCAGTCTTGACTGAGGAAGATTACTTCGGTGGCTCGCTTGACGATCTGCGGGCGGTGCGGAACGCGATCTCGCTTCCGATTCTGCGCAAGGATTTTGTCTTTGACGAATACCAGGTCTATGAATCGGCCGCTGCAGGAGCTGATGCAGTGCTGTTGATTGTCGCGGCGCTGGATGACGAGGCGCTGGGTCGCCTGCATCGAATTACCGAAGACGAATTGGGAATGGATGCGTTGGTCGAAGTGCACACGGCGGACGAAATGACGCGTGCCGCTGCCTGCGGCGCCAGAATCATCGGCGTAAACAACCGGGACTTGCAGACGTTCAAAGTATCACTCGAAACTTCCGTTCAACTCGCGTCGATCGCGTCGACAGGCTCGGTGCTGATCAGCGAAAGTGGGATCGCGTCAGCGGGCGACATCCGCCGTCTGCGATCGGTTGGTTATCGCGCCTTCCTGATTGGCGAGAGTTTGATGCGCGCGGATGATCCTGGGGAGTTGTTACGAAGTTTTCTCTAGCTCAGAGGAGGAGTGTCGGAAGCCCGCGCGTTAGCAAGGGCTTACTTGCCCTCCCTCACGGTCGGGCTTCTGACACACATTGGTCTAATGGTCCGAATAAAAATCTGCGGCATCACGAATCTGG
>DATGVD010000356.1:0-7392 GCA_035300785.1 Pyrinomonadaceae bacterium
CTCAGAATCGCGCGGTCGCGAAAGTTCGGCGAAGTGCTCGACGCTTTTGAATCTCACGTGCAATTGACGGTGGCTGAGCACGCGCCGCGCCGCGTATTCGTGCACGCAGGCGTCGTGGGCTGGAACGGGCGCGCGATTGTGATCCCGGGCTTGAGTCACAGCGGCAAGACCACTCTGGTGCATCAACTCGTGCGCGCCGGCGCAACTTATTATTCGGATGAGTACGCAGTGCTCGACGCCCGCGGACGCGTGCATCCTTACGCCCGGCCACTCGGCATGCGGTCTCCGGGTTCATCGGAATCAAAGAAGGTATCGGCGGAAGAAATCGGCGCCACAATTGGTATCAGGCCGCTGCGAATCGGTTTAGTGCTATCGACGAGTTTTAAGCAGGGCGCGCGTTTCCGGCCGCGCGAACTCTCTCGCGGCCAGGGTGTGCTTGAGCTTTTGGCGAACACAGTCTCAGCGCGCACGCAACCGCGCCTGGCGCTTGAGGCGCTGCCGAAGGCTTTGGAGTCAGCACAGGTTTTGAAAGGCGCGCGCGGCGAGGCGAGCGAGATTGTTGATTCAATTTTGGGGCTGGTTTAGCGAGATCGGCGCAGATATCGGGCAGTAGCCCGGCCGTTAGGGAGGGCGTTTCTGGAGTGCGGTAACTTGTTACCGCTTTTCTACGTCGCGACTTGTCGCGACGCGATTCAAATAGTTGCGGCGGCAAGCCGCCGCACACCAAAGCGGCGACGAGTCGCCGCAGTCCATAAACGCCCTTGCTTACGCGCGGGCTACTGCTCCGGAGATCCAATCCAATCACGGTCAAGGTCCCTGAGCAGGTTTGTCCATCACGTTTGCGGGTCCGCCGTTGTGATCGTCGCCGCGCACGACGCCGCTCTGATCCACAAAGAACGATCGCTTTCCGGTCTTGCCGTACTCAACCGGCGTCGCGCTGGCTTCGAAGTGATCGCCTGACGCGGTAACCTCGAATTTGTAGCCGTACATGTCGAACATTTCCTTCGGACCGAGCAACTTCGCCTCGACCAGCTGGTCCAGAGAGCCGTAGCTGCCGTTCCCCGCAGTCGCCTGATAGGTTGCTTCGGCGCTGGAGATCATGCGCAAGAGGCTTTCGGCCATCATCTCGTTCATCTCTGGCGATCCCTGCTTCATTGCCGACATCGCCGCGGTCGTCCCGGCGACCATCGCGATGATCAGGTTCTTGGGCAGGTGCAGTTCGTGCACTTCACCGAATCCTTCGTTCGTGAGCGCGTAACTGATCGCGTTGGCAGTCGGGCTTAGCTGCATCAGGAAATCGCGCATCTTCTCGTCCATCGTGGCTGACTGTTTGCGAATCTCGTCCTGATACCCCTGCATCAACGCCGGCGACACGTAGACTTCGCCCAGGATTTGTCGCGGTTGCCAGCGCCGGAAATTCCGAAACGCACTGTTGGAAGACAGCGTCTGATGATTCACGTTAGCTTCAATCACGCGACGCACCGCCGCGGCTTCGGAAATGACCAGAAAGTCGCCGACAAAGGCGTAAGCGAAAACTCCGCCATAGTTGACCAGTTCCGTGTCGCCGCGCTTTTCTGTTTGCGCGATCAAGTTGGCTTCGCCGATACCCAGGCCGTCAAAAATGCGCGGCAACAGCGGGCGCGCGGCTTCGCGATCTTTTATTGAGATTAAGAGAACCGGAAAGTTCTCAGCCGCTTTTTCTTTTGCGTCGGCGCTTTCGGGCGACGCTTTCGGCGAGGAGCGCGAAGCCGGAACACCGAACATTCCAAAGCCTTCCAACGTCTTCAGCGAACCGGCCAACGCGATCTCGTTCCCCATAACCGGCAGCAGATCTTCCTTAATCTTGAACCCGGCCTTTTTCTCAAAGGCGGCGAACGTATCGAGGGTTTCTTCTTTCTCGCCGGCTGGCTTTGAGAGCCGCTGCTCAGTTTTCGCGGCCAGCTCTGCCTGCTTGCGCATTCCTTCGTGTGTCTGCGAGAAATCGATCGAAGCGCTGACAAACACTTCGGTGTCGTCCGGCAAAACTGAAGGAGCATTCGGTATGTATGCCGGTCCGGAAATCAATTGCGGCACGAACGGCAGCGTCAGCCGCTTCGCATTCTGGGACTCGACCAGAATCGCGCGAATGACATATTCATCGTTATCGAAGGTCAGAGCGACGCCAATCGCTTCGGGCCATTGCGGCTCGCCACGTCCGAGCAAGTCGAGCATGTGTCCGATCTGCGACGACGCGGCGATTTGCGCCTGTTGCTCTTTGGTCGGGGTCGGCGTGGGCGACGGCTCAGCGGTGCCAAGAACAACGCGCGGGGCTCGCAGGGTCGCGCGTCCTTCGCTTATCTGTGGCTCTGCCGGCGACGGCTCAGCGGATGCGGCCCGCGCCATCTCCGCTTCGGCCTCGACTCTTCTTTGTTCAACTCCCTGCCGCCTTCGCTCCGCCTCCTCTTCAGTGATCTGTTGTTTGGGCGAAGGTTGCGGTTTGGCGCGCGACTGGAGCGCGACGTTGAAGAAAAGAAATACCGACTCAGACGGAAAGCGATCGTGCGCGATGCGGAAGTTTTGATCTTCGGCGAGCGGCTTGCTGCCGGTGGGATGCAGTTTTTCGAATTTGAAAGGCTTGTCGCTGATACAAACCAGATTTCCGGAGTGCGTGATCACAAAAGGCAGGTGCTCGGCCACCGGCGCCGGGGTTGCTACGGGGGTCGCGACCGGCATGGCGCGTATTGTCGCGACCGGCGAGACGCGCAGCGTCGCGACCGGCGCATCCGGGGTCGCCTGTGCTTCGTTCTCAATTGGTTTCGCGGGTTGCGGTCCGAGTTCAGAGAGCTTTGCCGGCTTCGCGTCCGGCGTGGGCGTCGCGTCGGGCACGGGCGGAAGAATCTGCGGCAGAAACTTTTCCAGCCTGGGAGCGAACTTTTCCGCTTCCTCTGGCGAAGAAAACTCGACCGCCACGAAGGTTGCGGGAATCTCAGTCCGGGCGGGCGAGGTCGCAAACAGCAAACGCGCAGTCGCCAGCGCTTCGGAGTTTGTCTTGAGAAACTTGATGATCGATTGGAATTCTTTCGGCGGCTCGGCGAGCTTCATGATCGGATCGGCAATCTCGCCCGCGCCGCCTGTGCTCAGCAGTTGACCGACGTTGCGCACTTCGCCATAAACTTCGTAGGCATCCGCTGAGAGCAAACCATCGAAAGTTGGCAACGCCTTGACGGGAGCCGGAGTCCGGCGCTGTTGCGCAGAGAGCGGCGCGGCAAACAGGGCCATCGCCGTCCACAAACTAATGATTCGAATTAGGCGCGAACCAGGAGCAGCGGGTTGATTGGAAATCATTTTGGGACTACCTCAAGCGACGGCGATCATGCTCGCGAGCATAACAGATTACTGGTTTTGCAGAAACAAACCTGCGCAGCTGGTGGTGTCCTGATTTCAGTTTTTCTCTGCGCTCCTCTGCGAAGACCTTTGCGCCCTCTGCGGTGAATAAGACCCCCAAAATATTCATCGCAGAGGAAAAGCCGAGGTATCGGAGAGGAACGCAGAGGATGTCCTGAGAATTTCAATTTACCTGCCGTCTCATCAGGATTCGCTGGCCGATTCATTCGCGATCTCGCGATAGAGCCAGGCTTTGGCGGTGCTCCAATCGCGCTTGATTGTAATTGGTGACACGCCCAGCGCCTCGGACGCCTCTTCTACGCTCATGCCGCCAAAGAAGCGCAGCTCCACGACCTTGCTCTTCCGCTCGTCAATCTCGGCCAGTCTCGTCAGCGCTTCATCGAGTGCCACTAATTCCGCGGCTCGCTCCCGCGATACTATCGCAGCTTCGTCCAGTGAGACCCGAGGAGCTCTGCCGCCGCGCCTGGCCCCGTAGTGGGCCCGCGCCAGATCGACAAGGATGCGACGCATTAATCTTGAAGCGATCGAAAAGAAATGCGCGCGATTCTTCCAGTGCAGATTTCGCTGGTCAACCAGGCGCACGTAGGCTTCGTTGACCAGCGCCGTGGTTTGCAGCGTGTGGTTCGGCCGCTCCAGTCTCATGTGCCGGTGAGCCAGCCGGTGCAGTTCCTCATGGACGAGCGGCGTCAGTCTGTCGAGCGCCGCTTTGTCTCCATTGCCCCAATCCACGAGCAGTTGGGTGACCTCTCCGGGGGACGGTGTCATTGGGCTTACCCTTTCGTCGCCGCAACCAGCCAAAAGGACCCGCGAATTATAGCGCTTATGCCGAATTCTCCTTCATGAACTGATACCCGCGCCCAAAATACTCTTCCGTGGATGAGACGGCTGGTCAGGGATTCTCGCGTCTTTAAGTGGAGGCAGCAAAATGCTGAACTCCATAACCGAGGAGGATCTAATGAAGAATCAAAGAAATCCCCGCCGAATTCGCATCGGCCTGGCGCTCGTATTGGTCGGCTTGATGAGTGCGATGGCTTTCCCGGGCCACTCGCAGAACCGGGCATCGCGGTCGAACGGAGCTAAGCAATCAGGGTCGGTGAACCTGAAACGCTCGCCAGTGGCACGCGGAACTGCCGGCGCCAGGAACATTCTGATCTACGGCCCGTCGTTCGCCCCTTTCGCGGATCCCAATGAACAGAGCCTGGCAGAAGCTGCCGGCTACACAGTTACGGTCGTTGACGAAGCAACCTGGTCCGGCATGACTACCGCTCAGTTTGCCGCTTTCGACGTCATCGTGTTTGCTGATCCCGCATGCGGCGAATCTACTGATACGCTGGCAACTGCAAACGCTACAAAGTCAGTCTGGTCTCGCGCCGTCACGGGTCCTGTCTACATTCAGGGGACAGATCCGATATACCACGAATTCCCTGGTGGTCAGACCTTAGTCGCGAACGGTATCGGCTTCGCCGCAAGTGGGCCGGGCACCGGTGTGTATGCCAGCCTTAGTTGCTACTATGCATCCGCTCCGCCAGACACCCCCCTGGATTTCCTGAGCGAAATTGGCAACTTCAAGGTTAGCGGGTCAGACTCGGAAGAAGGTTGCGTGGACGCCGTGACGATCATGGAGCCCGCCCATCCCTCGATGGCAGGTTTGACCGATGCAATGTTGTCGGATTGGCAGTGCTCGGTCCACGAGTTCATTACCAGCGTTCCATCCACATTTGAAGTCCTGGCCACCGGCCTCCGCCTCGCCGATGGGGCCAGCGTTCCGTACGTGATCGCTTCCTCACCGCGTCCGAACACTGTGCAATTCAGTGCTGCAGACTACAGTGTGAGCGAAGGCAGTCCGCGCGTGAACATCACCCTGAATCGGACCGGCGACACGAGTGGCGCGGCTTCGGTCAGTTACGCGACGAATGATGGCGCGGGCTTGCAGAATTGCGACATGGTCAATGGCATGGCTTCGCCGCGTTGCGACTATGAGAACACGATTGGTACCGTGCAGTTCGCTGCCGGCGAGACTTCCAAGTCGTTCTCTGTGGCGATCGTCGACGACTCGTACGCGGAAGGGAACGAGACCTTCACCATCAGCCTCACCGGCGCCTCCGGCACGACCATGGCTTCACAGACAGAGGCGAACGTGACCATCATGGACAATGACAGCGCGAATGGCGCTGATCCGATTGATGACGCGAGCTTCTTTGTGCGCCAGCAGTACATTGATTTTCTCGGGCGCGAACCCGATCCGCCGGGATTCGATGGCTGGGTGAACACTATAAATAACTGCAGTGGCGACACGACGCAATGCGATCGGGTGCACGTCTCAGAGGCCTTCTTCAGATCGCCGGAGTTTCAGGAGCGGGGCTACTTCACTTACCGCCTCTACTCTGTCGGTCTGGGACGCAAGCCTGACTATGCGGAGTTCGCGAACGACCTGGCCCGAGTGAGCGGCTTTCTGGACGCCAGTCAGTTGGAAGCGGCAAAGGCTCACTTCGTCAGCGACTTCATGACGCGGCCGGCGTTCATTGCGAAGTACACGGGCTTAAGCAATGCGGATTACGTGAACGCCCTGTGTCAGACAGCCGGCGTGACGTTACCCAACCAGCAAGGCCTGATCGACTCGCTGGACAACAACATCGCATCGCGCGCGCAAGTGCTGCGAAGGATCGTCGAGAGCGGTGAAGTGTCCGCCAAGTACTTCAATCAGTCGTTTGCGGTGATGGAGTATTTTGGTTACCTGCGCCGCGACCCGGACGCGATGTATCTAAACTGGATCGATGTGCTGAACCAGGGCGGCGACTCGCGCAGCATGGTCGACGGGTTCGTCAACTCAACTGAGTACCGCCTGCGATTCGGACCGTAGTTTGACAAACACAGGCCTGACGAACGCGTGAGAAGAAGTACGGCAGCGACGATCAATCGCTGCCGTATTTTATTTCCATGTGACGAATCCGCGTGCCGGCGGCAATCAAAACGAGGGCCGTCAGGATCAGCAATCCGGGAACTGAAATCCAGGCCGGTGTCGGCTCAACCATCACTCCGAACGGAGTTGCCGCGGGCGCAGGCACGGGCGTGAGCGAATTCAGATAATGAATGACGCTGATCTTTTTCAGCAGCGGCGGCAGCAGAAAGTTGATTGCTTCCCAGCCATACAAAACCAGCGCCGGAATAATCGGGTTGCGAAAGAACAGCCCCACCACCAGGAAGAACGCGCCGTAGCCGATGCACGCGAGAATGGTGATTCCGGCATAGGTCAGGAGCTGGCTGAGGCCCGCGCCGTCGAAAAAGAACCGCGCGCTCTCTCCCGAGAAGTGCGGCAGATAGAGCAGCAACATCGAAGCGACTGTGACCGTAACAAAGAGGATCACCGCAGTCACGAGGCCGGACAAATACTTTCCCACGACCAGAACGTCGCGCCGGACGGCCGAGAGAAAATAGTAGTGCAAGCTTCGGTCAACCATCTCACCGCGAAACAGATTCATGAATATCCACGCGCAGCCGAAAAACACTACGGTGCGCAGAATCAGCCCTCCGTAAATCCAGGCAAAGATTCGCGACAGATTGGTGAAGTCCTCAGTGGCCGGCATGATCAGGGCCAGGCTCCCCAACAAGAAGATCGGCAGGAACGCCAATAGATAGATCAGAACCGACCGCTTGCCAAAGAAGTTCTTCCGGATCTCGAGTCTGAAAATCGCGCGAATCTGCCGCAGCCAAAGCGACCATGAGGCAGCCCGCGTCATCCTGGCATCTAGTTTTGTCGCTTCAGCAGTCACGCTCGTCTTCCTTTCGAACACGGACGGATTTTCCATTTTTCAATTGTCATTTTTCAGGCCCCTCTCCATTTGGGAGAGGGGAATCTAAAGATGATTAATGGAAAATGTTTCAAGCCGACCCTTCGGAACCGATCAGATACTGATACACCGCGCTGAGATCGTCATCGATGGGCGCGATTGATTCGACATTGATCTCGCCTTGCGCCACGATTTCGTTGAGCAAAAGATAGAACCGATC
>DATGVD010000357.1:0-11736 GCA_035300785.1 Pyrinomonadaceae bacterium
TGCCCGGCGAGCCCGGCGTGCCAGGATGTGCCGCAGGCCGCGATTTTGATCGAGGTGAAGCGTTTGAAGTCTGCCTCAGTAATGTTCTTCATCTCGTCGAGGAAGACTCGGCCGGTGTCCAGAGAGATGCGACCCTCGACCGTCTCGCGCACGGCGCGTGGCTGCTCGTAAATCTCTTTGAGCATGAAGTGCTTGAAACCGCCTTTTTCGGCCTCAATCGGATCCCAGGTGATGCGTTGCATCGCCGGCTCGACTTGATTGCCCGCGAAGTCGGTGACCCGGACTGAGTCTTTCGTCATCACGGCAATTTCACCGTCGCCGAGAAAGAAAACGTCGCGGGTGTGCTCCAGGATCGCGGGAATGTCGGAAGCGACGAAGTACTCGCCGTCGCCGATCCCAATGACCACGGGCGGGCCTTGTCTCGCCGAGATGATTGTGTCGGGTTCGTCGGCGGACAACATCGAGAGGGCAAAGATTCCGCGCAGCTCGGTCACGCTCTTGCGAACAGCGTCTTCAAAGCTGGCGCCGGTCTTCAAATGGTCTTCAATCAGATGAGCAATGATCTCAGTGTCAGTTTCCGTGACGAAGCGGTGATCTTTCTTTCGCAGCTCGTCCTTGAGTTGTAAATAGTTTTCGATAATCCCGTTGTGCACGACGACCAGACGGCCGGTGCAGTCGCGATGAGGGTGCGCGTTCTCTTCCGTCGGGCGGCCGTGCGTGGCCCAACGCGTGTGACCGACGCCGTAAGTGCCCTCGAGGGTTTGCAGCCGCAGCGCTTCTTCAAGGTTGCGCAGCTTGCCTTTGGCGCGGCGGACTTGCAGCTGGTGGTCTTTGTCAACGACGGCAATGCCCGCCGAGTCATAGCCGCGGTATTCAAGCTTGCGCAGACCGTCGATGATCAACGGCACCACCTGTTTCTTTCCGACGTAGCCGACTATTCCACACATAAGACAGTAGGCAGTAAGCAGAAGGCAGTGAGCAGGAAAACGGTTTGCCTGAACCGATTATTTCTACTTTTCATCGAGCTTCTTTTTAATCTTTGCCGGCACGCCGGCGACCAGAGTGTTTGGCGGCACGTCTTCGGTGACCACTGAGCCCGCGGCCGTCACCGCATCGTCGCCCACTTCGACCGGCGCGACCAGCATCGTATCTGAGCCGATTCTGACGCGGCTGCCGATCACCGTTGGATGTTTGTGCTTGCCGTCGTAATTACAGGTGACCGTGCCCGCACCGATATTCGTGTCCTCGCCGATCGTGGCGTCACCCAGATATGTCAGGTGCATCGTCTTCGTGCCGCGGCCGATGCGTGACTTTTTCACTTCCACAAAGTTTCCGACGACCGCGCGCTCTTCCATGCGCGCGTTCATGCGCAGATGAGCAAAGGGTCCAACCGCGCAATCATCGGCGATCTCTGAATCGATGATCACACAGTGATCTTTAACGATCACGCGATTGCCGAGACGTGAATTGGCAATCCGCGAACCCTGGTGAATCTCGCAGCCTTCCCCGATCGTCGACTTGCCTTCGATGTGCACGTTCGGATGAATCACGCAATCGCGTCCGACCTGGGCGTCGCTGCTGATGTAAGAATGCGAAGGGTCGATGAAAGTAACGCCTTCCTCAAGCATCAAGCGCCGAATCGTGCCGCGCCGCAGAAGGTTTTCGAACTCGGCGAGTTCCGCGCGGGTGTTGACGCCAGAGACTTCGCGCGCGTCCTGGTGCTGATAGATGCCGACTTCGTGGCCATCTTCTCGCAAGATGCGCGGGACATCAGTCAGGTAATACTCGCCCTGCTCGTTAACAGGTTTGACTCGCTCAAGCGCCGCAAAAAGCTTCCGGCTATCAAAGCAGTAAATGCCCGCGTTGACTTCGCGAATCTGGCGTTCGTCCTCGGTGGCATCCTTATGCTCAACGATTTTCGCAAAGCGCCCGGCTTCATCCCGCACGATGCGACCATAGCCCGCTGGGTTTTCCAGGCGGACAGTCAGCATCGTGCAGGGTGCGTTATCGACCGTGTGCTGCTGAATCAGTTTGCCCAGCGTCTCAGCGCGAACCATCGGAACGTCGCCCGAGAGGATGAGAATCGTGGAGTCAGCCCTGGCGAGTACGTCTTTCGCCGCCGTCACCGCATCGCCGGTGCCGCGTTGTTCCAACTGGTTCACAAACCTTACTTGCGCGTTTCCGAATTCGCTCTCAACCGCAGCCCTCACTTCCTCAGCTTGATGGCCGATGACGACGTAAATCATCCGCGGATTCAAACTCGCGGCGCTTCGACAAACGTGGACGATTAGCGGTCGTCCGCCAAACTGGTGCAGAACCTTTGCCTGACGAGACTTCATTCGCGTCCCGAGGCCGGCGGCGAGCACGAGTATGTCCAGGGGCTTTCCCGATTTTGCTGACTGTTCGCTCATCAAGATTCTCTTGAGTGTGCCGCGAGCCAGGATTCCACGGAGATACCAACTCGCGACTGCGCTTTCTCGCTGCAAGCAACTACCACCCGGGCCAGCCGCGCAGAGTCATGGCGGACCATCTCGCCATCGGCCAACAAATCCGCGCGCACGACTTCGGTCTCAGAATGAAAGGCAATCGTGTTCACGTCATCCTCAAGTCCAACCTGGTAGGCGCTGTCGGCGCGATAGTGTTCGGCCTGTTCGTTGCTGATCGCGCGGCTGTTGAGGATCAGATAGTCGAAGCGAATCTGTGGCGCGTGCTTCACAACGGTCTTCAGATGTTGGCCTACGTCGTAACCATCCGTTTCGCCGGGCTGAGTCATTAGATTGTTTATGAAAATCTTGGTTGCGGATGCTTCTCCGATCGCGTCTGCCATTCTGGCGACGAGCAGATTCGGAATGATACTCGTGTAAAGGGATCCGGGACCGACCGTAATCACGTCAGCAGCGCGGATCGCCGCAAGCGCTTCCGGGAGCGGCAGACATTGCTCCGGCTCGAGCCGCAGGCAACGAATGGGCACGCGCGCGGCGGTGATTTGCGTTTCGCCGTGAACTTCGCTGCCGTCATCGAGTTCGGCGACTAGCCGGACGTCATTGATGGTCGCCGGGAAGATGTGGCCCTTGCTTGCCAGAACTTCCGAAGAAAGGCGGACAGCTTCAACAAAGTCGCCGGTGACATCGGTCAAGGCTGCCAGAAACAAATTTCCGAAACTATGGCCGGCGAGATCGCCGGAACCGCGAAAACGATAGCGGAACAATCTGGCAAGCAAGGTCGAGTCTTCAGACAGCGCAATCATGCAATTGCGAATGTCGCCCGGTGGGAGCATCTGTAGCTCTTCGCGCAGACGTCCCGAGCTGCCGCCGTCGTCCGTGACAGTTACAATCGCCGAGAGAGATTCCAGCCACGCGCCCTCGATGTTTTCGCCGACGAAGCGTTTCAGGCCGCTGAGTAAGGTCGACAGACCAGTACCGCCGCCGATAGCGACAAGCCTCAGGCCGCGATTCGCATCCAGGTTCTGCAACTATTTGCTCCGGGGTGACTCTTCGGTGACGCTAAATGAGGATAATACCTGAAACGTAGAGGCTTTGAAACAGCATGTAGTGATGGTGAGACAAAAGTGAACGCGACAGCCTGCGTCGATTCAATATGCGATATCTGAAGGGAGCGGTCCAGCAGTTTGTTGCTAATCGCGAGAGGCAAACACCAATTGCTCGAACTCGGGATCACTGCGCAGCGGATTGAGATCGTGGTCACGTTGAGCGCGAATTCGTAACTTAGGTTGGAGATCAAGGGCCCGTCTCAACGACTTGAGCGCCGTATCGATCGCCCCCAGGCGAGCCCTGGACGCGGCTAGTCCGTAGTGAATATGTGCGGCCTCCGGTTCACGCTTTAGCGCCCGCTCAAAGAGTTCCTGTGCGGCAACGTACTCGCCACGATTCAACTCAATGACGCCGCGATCGTAGAGCGAGTCGGCATCTCGAGGCGGCGCCATTTCTGTGCGCAGTCTCGATTCTGCAACGGCGAGGTAGGTGCGAGCTCGAGCAGTGACTTCGGACACCGCCGGGAACTTCTCGACCAGCGCCCGAAACAGATTACGCGCATCAGCGAAACGGCCGCGAGCAAACTCCTTGTGTGCTGCCTCAAAGGCCGCCAGCGCCGCAGCCTCATCATGCGTTGGTTGAGGTGGCGGCGAAGGAACCGGCGCCTTCCTGATGAGAAGCGGTGTTCTCCTGAGAATCGGCTTTGTCTTGATAACGCGCGTCGCCGTTTTCTTTGGGCGCGCGACAACCGAGCGACGAGCCGGAGTTTGTTTCTTTGGCTTCTTGCTTGCCTTGGCGTTCTGTCGTTTCGCTAAAACGATACGAGACTTGGCTTTCTGCTTGCGAGCCACAACCTTGGCAGCTTTGCGAGCGGGTGCCTTACCAGCCGGCGAACGTTTGGTGGCCGGTTTCAGACGTGTGGACTTTCCCGCCAAAACCCGTTTGCGGGACGATGATGTTGCTGATGAATGGCGAGAGGTCGAGCGTGACGTAAGCCTCTTCACACTCTTAGCGACAGGACTGCTCATGCGCAAAGCCCTCGTTTTGAAAGACCATTAGCTGGAAAACCATGTCAAAAACTCGCGAGAGCTTAGCACAGCTCTCCGCGTAATTCAACGAAAGAATAGGGTTTGCAGCCCGAAGTTGCGCGGTTGTTGAACCCGCTCGCACACTGCGGAACCGTGAAAAACACTTGAACCCTGTGGAAAGACCGTGTTACTGTGACTCGTGGGCTTCGGCGTGGCTTCGTTTAATCGCCGAACGCAAACGGGTTTCGCTGGGTGCGGGCCACGAAGCCGAGGGTCGCTGGCACTTGTTTGTCTATTCAGCACCGACCTAGTCCTTCCACAAAGAGACCGCTACGCTTTCTCTAAACCATCCGACCGGAAACTTCTTTAGATGGCAGATAGCCCAATCTTGATGCGCGAACAGCGCTACCACCAGATCAAAGCGGTCCTGGCGCGCCTTCGGCTGGATGCCGCAGCCCGCGTGGTTGTGCTGGTGGAAAAGGACGGTCAACAGCTGGCAGTGCATGGCGAACTGGGCGATTTGGATACCACCAGCCTGGCTTCGCTGGCAGCCGGTAATGTTGCCGCAACCGGTGGCATGGCCCAACTCATCGGTGAAAAGGAGTTTCCGACTCTTTCGCACGAAGGCGAGCGAGAGAGTATTCACATCAGCGTCATCGGCCGCGTCCTCTTGGTTGTGGTGTTTGATCAACGATCGAGTCTCGGACTGGTCAAGCTGCGTTCCAAGCAAGTATCGCAGGAAATTGCCGCGGCATTTGCCGAAATTGAGCGCGAATCGCAAGACTCTCTGAACAACGCGCCTCCGTTCGCAGAGATTACCGACGATGAGATTGATAGCCTGTTCTCACAGACCTGAAGAAAACTTTGCCCTTGAATTGCAGCGGAGAGCTGCGCACAGGATCCTATGACCTTCATTAACTACGCTTCGCGAGAGATCAACTGCAAGATCGTTTATTATGGCCCGGGACTTTGCGGCAAGACGACGAATCTTCAGCATATCTACGACTCTACCGCGCCGCAGGCAAAGGGAAAGCTGATAAGTCTGGCGACTGAAACTGACCGCACGCTGTTCTTTGATTTCATGCCACTGGAATTGGGAACCGTGCGCGGGTTCAAGACGCGCTTCCATTTATATACGGTACCAGGCCAGGTATTTTATGAAGCTTCAAGGAGATTGATTCTCAAAGGCGTCGACGGCGTAGTTTTCGTAGCCGACTCGCAGGAAGAGCGAATGGATGCCAACATTGAAGCGCTCTATAACCTGGAAGAGAATCTTCGGTCGCACGGTTACGAACTGATGAAAGTTCCGTATGTGCTCCAGCTCAACAAGCGCGACCTCCCAAATGTCGTGCCCACGGATGAGTTGATCGCAGAACTACAGCGGAAAGGTGAGCCTGTTATCGAGGCGGTGGCGGCGAGTGGAGTGGGCGTCTTCGACACTCTGAAGGCCGTAGCAAAGCAGGTGCTCACCGAACTCCGCAAAAGCTAGACCTGGTTCATGGACGGTCAAGCGAGAGGTTTGACCATTAGCAACCCGTCGCCGCCGTTCGAGTAATACCTTGGCAGTCTTTGGGTCACCGTATAGCCCAGACTCGAGTAAAGTTTCTGCGCCGACACGTTAGCCGCTCGAACTTCCAGCCGCACAATCCGCGCGTCCCGCCGCCGAAAGCCCTCCTCAACCCGATCCATCAGGCTGCTGGCCAGCCGGCGCCGGCGATGTTCCGGCGCGATCCCAATCGTGGTTATGTGGCCGGTGTGATCCGGTTCGAGTAATCCGATCACGAAACCAGCCATGGCACTATTCTGCGTGACCACGCGATAAGAAACAGATTCCGGCGCGGTGAGCAGATATTCAAACGTGTCACGGCTGTATGCTTCGCCGTCCACAAAGCAACGCTGATCCAACAGCCAGCATTCATCGATCTGGGCGACGCTCAGCGGCCGCAGGTCGTACCTGGCATCGACAGGCGGAACCAATGCGATGTTGGCATGGGTTCGCTCGATCGGCGATTGCCTGTTATTTGGCCACCACTTCGGGCGGAACTTTTTGAGAACTGCCATGACCCATCTTGTTATCTAACCTTCGTAAATTAAGAGCGTAGCGGATTATAGCCTGTCATTCGCTCTGCGTCACGCTTTGACTGACGAAATCTTTCAGGGCTTCCTGCGCCATCCGTTCCTCAGCCCTTCAAAGAATCAGCATGCAATCGCCGAAGCTGTAAAAGCGATAGCGCTGTCGCACAGCGTACTCATACGCTGCGATTATCGAACCGCGACCGGCAAATGCGCTGACCAGCATCAGCAGAGACGAGCGGGGCAAGTGAAAATTTGTCAGCAAAGCATCGACCGCGCGAAACCGATAGCCGGGGATAATTGTCAGGTCGGCAAACCCTGAGCGCGCCTCGATCTGGCCTTCAGCTCTTACAGAAGATTCAAGCGCGCGGGCCGTGGTCGTGCCGATGGCGATGATTCGCCCGCCGGCGACGCGCGCTCGATTCATGACTCGCGCAGCTTCATCGTCTATGGAAAACCATTCCGGCGCCACGCGATGCTCGCTGATGACTTTGGCGCGGACGGGTTCAAACGTTCCGTAACCCACGTGCAAGGTGATTTCGGCCAGGCGGACGCCCCGCGCCTCAATTGCCTGGAGCACCCGGGGAGTGAAATGCAAGCCCGCGGTCGGTGCGGCGATTGCGCCGCGCTCCTTGGCATATACGGTTTGATAGCGCTCGCCATCGGCGCTGGATTGTTCGCCTTCGCGCTTGATATACGGAGGCAATGGGGTCCGCCCAATCTCGTCGATGACAACATTCAGGGGTTTTTCAGATTCGAACCTCAACACCCGTACGCCGTCAGCGAGCGATTCGATCACCTCCGCGCGAAGCTCTCCTCCGCAAAACGAGATTTGCGTTCCCGTTCGCAAGCGGCGCGCCGGCCGGGCTAAAGCCGACCACACGTTTGGCTGGAGCTCGCGCAGCAATAACAACTCGACGGCTCCACCTGACGGCGCGCGCTCGCCGAGTAATCGGGCCGGAAACACTCGGGTATTGTTCAGGACCAGGACGTCGTTGGGCCTCAGACAGTCAGGCAGGGAAGCGAAGGTTGAGTCGCGCCACGTCTGTGTCGCGCGATCCACGATTAGCATCCTCGATGCGTCACGTTCGCTCAGCGGATGTTGCGCGATTAACTCCGCAGGGAGATCGTAATCGAAATCTGAGACGCGCATGACTGGTTAGGTCGGAGGGCACAAAGATCAGGAAAACGAAGCTGAAGGCACACTGATGTTCGGTTGCGTGACCGGATGTTCCATATGTTCGCGGTGGAAGACGGACGTTAATTGTGCGCCAAACAAAAGCACCAGACTGGAGACGTAGCCCCAGACCAATACGGCAACTACGGCGCCGACTGAGCCGTAAATCTGGTTGTAGTCCAGGTAATTCAAGCTCCAGGCAAAGACGTATTTCGCGCCTTCCCAAAGCAGTCCGGCGATTACTGCGCCCGGAATCGTATCGCGTACCGCCACGTGGGCGTTCGGCATGAAGCGATAGACGATCGCGAACAGCGTAAACGTCACCAGCAGGCTAACCAGCGCGAAAACGATCTGCCAGAACACGCTGCCGACCGAAGACAACAGGCGGTAGTTCTCCAGCTGCCTCGGCGAGAGCCGGCCGGCGATTTCCTGCAACGCCAACAGTACCGACGTAACCAGCACCGAGACCGACAACAGCAACCCGACGATTCCAATCATTCCGAGGGTCAAGGCCCGGCCGTGCAGGAAAGTGCGCGGCATCGTGCCCCAGATCCGATTCAGTGCTCGCTCAACGACTGCGAACACCCAGGACCCGGCCCACATCACGATCAATCCGCAGCTGATAATAATACCGGTGCTAATGCCCGACAGAGATTGAACCGTTTCGTGCAGAAATTTGCTCGAACCCGGATAGACCTGAACGACGTGAGCAAGCATCTGGGTGCCGGCGGCGAGGCGATTGCTAAGGGCGAACAATAACAACAGGGCGGGGAACAGGGTCATCAATCCGAAATAGCTCATGGCCGCGGCGGACGTGAACAAGTCGTTTTCGTGGAACTGATGCAGCGCGTGACTGAGCATGCGCAGCCACGGCGCGCGATTGCGCACCCCGAAAGAATGACGTGACCATTGCCGTTTCACGATGCAGTAGCGAAATTTGCTGGCTTGCGCATATTGTTTAGAGGCGGAACTTGTCCACCCTTAACAAGTGCCGGGTCAAAACGTACTAAACAGAATCGAACAAGCCCGGTTTTTGTTGGCCGCCGGCCCTGAGACCGAAGTGCTGATAAGCGAGTTGCGTGGCCATGCGACCGCGCGGCGTGCGATTGAGGAAGCCGACCTGAATTAAGTATGGTTCAATTATTTCTTCGATCGAGTCTTTCTCTTCCTGAATCGCTGCCGACAAGGTCCCGACGCCCACCGGCCCGCCTTCAAATTTTTCGATAATCGTTAAGAGCAGCTTACGATCCATTTCGTCCAGACCGTAAGTATCTACTTCCATTCGATTGAGCGCATCGTTCGCGATGTCGTGCGTGATGTGGCCTTCGTAATCGACTTCCGCGTAGTCTCGCACGCGCCGCAGCAGGCGGTTGACGATGCGCGGTGTACCGCGCGAACGTCGCGCGATTTCGCGTGCGCCGCCATCGTCAATCTCCACTCCGAGAATGCCCGCCGAGCGCCGGCAAATTATTTCCAGGTCCTCGTGAGGATAAAAGTCCAAATGGAAGACGATTCCAAAGCGTCCGCGCAACGGGGCCGTGATCAAGCCCTGACGCGTGGTGGCGCCGACCAGGGTGAACTTTGGCAGTTCAAGCTTGATCGAGCGCGCGCCCGGACCTTGCCCGATCAGCAGGTCGAGATTGAAGTCTTCCATCGCCGGATAAAGTTTTTCTTCCAGCGCGGGCAGCAGGCGATGAATCTCGTCGATGAACAGCACGTCGCCTTCCTGTAAGTTCGTCAGCAGCGCCGCGATGTCGCCGGTCTTTTCAATCGCCGGCCCGGAGGTTGAGCGCAGTTGTGCGCCCATCTCGTTCGCCACGATGTGCGCGAGCGTGGTCTTGCCCAAACCCGGCGGGCCCGTCAGCAGCACGTGGTCGAGCGCCTCGCGCCGCTTCCGTGCGGCCTGGACGTAAACGCGCAGATTCTCCACGACCTTGCGCTGGCCGACATAATCCGCCAGCCGCGTTGGACGGAGCGTCGCATCGTAGCGGCGATCTTCATCGGTCGGCGCGGGACTTAAGGCTTCGGCGGCGCTGGTGGCTTTTGGCATGGACGATTTGGATTGTGGATGCTGGCCGGGCAATCGGTCAACTCTCTGTGAGCCTCTGTGTGATCTCCGTGTCTCTGTGGTGATGATTGTCAGTTCACCACAGAGGCACAAAGGACTCACAGAGCTTCACAGAGACTAGGCTTTTGCCAACGACCTCAGGCTCCGGCGCAGAATCAGTTCAACTGAAAGCTCGCCTCCTTCATCGACCGCTTTCGCGACAGCTTTTTCCGCCGCCGACTTTTGATATCCGAGGTTCGCCAGTGCCGAAAGCGCATCGTTGCGAATTGAGTCCTCAGACGTAGGCGCGCCGGCCGCGGCGGCCTTCGCGGCAAACTCTTCTTCCAAAGCCGGCGAAGACAAAGCCGCGATCTTGTCCCGCAAATCAACGACGAGACGCTCAGCCGTTTTTCTGCCCACGCCGGGAATCGAAACCAGCCGCGCGAGATTGTTGGTCCGAATCGACGCGACCATTTCGTCCGCATTCATTCCTGACAACAACTTGATGGCCAGTCCAGGTCCGACGCCGCTGACCGAAATCAGTTGCAGGAACAGCTCGCGTTCGCGCGCCGTCTTGAAACCGAAGAGCTGTAGCGAGTCCTCGCGTACGTGGGTATATATGCGCAGCTGCACGGGCGCTCCCACTTCGCCCAACTCATAAAAAGTTGAAAGCGGAATCGCCACGTCATAGCCCACGCCGCCGACATCGACGATGGCCGACGTGGCTTGCTTGGAAAGCAGAGTGCCCGAGAGATATGCGATCATTTTGGAGTGCCGACATCTTGTCGGCGGTGCGCGGGCATCCCGCCCGCATTCCGTTTCCCCTCTCCCGTTGGGAGAGGGGTTAGGGGAGAGGGTTTACGGCCGCGCTAGTCCTTCCCCTTTAAGCCCCTCCCAGAGGGAGGGGAGAACAAACAGTCTCTTCAGCGGCGCATGATTATGATGGATGCGCGCTTTCATTCGCAAATCCATCTTTCCGTCCGTGCCATCCCGGCGTTATACTTTGGGCGCGAACGAAAGTCATGAAGCGAGAGAAGATTTCAGAGCTGACCACGAACCGTCTCAGCGTTTACCTGCGCTGTCTGAACGAACTGGCAGCGGCGGGGATCAAAACGGTTTCGTCCCAGGAACTGGCGGAGCAGTTCAATCTTAACTCAGCCCAGATTCGCAAGGACCTCGGCTACTTCGGCGAGTTTGGCGTGCGCGGCATTGGTTATTTCATAGATGACCTGCAACGGCACCTGACGATCATCCTCGGTCTCGACCGGCCGCATCATGTCGGCATCGTGGGCGCGGGAAGATTGGGAACCGCGCTGGCGAATTACAATGGCCTTTCGAAATCGAATTTCACGGTCGTCGCCATGTTCGACAACGACGGGAAGAAGATCGGCAAGCGAGTTGGCCCGAGCGATATTCCCGTTTACGAAGTCAGTAAGATTAAGAAAGTCGTGCGCGATGAAGCGATCGACGTGGCCGTCATCGCCGTGCCCGCGCGCGCCGCCCAGCGAGTGCTGAATCAGATTATGACCGCCGGTGTGAAAGCCATTTTGAACTTCGCTCCCGCGCCTTTGACAGCGCGCAGGGGAGTGAAGGTGAAGACAGTGGATCTCACAACGTCGCTGGAATCGTTGTCTTATTTTCTGGCACAGCCTCAAAATAAACGGATAACGAAAGCGGGCCGAGGTGCGACCAGACTTGACGAGATCGTTGAGAGCGCAGGCCGAAGGGTGTAGGAATTCACGGCGATGATACGGTCCAGCAAAGTCGTAATGCCTTTCGCACTTGCTGTCGCGGTATCAGTCTTGGCCGGAAGCGTCGTGCTAATCGTAAGATTCCCTCGGCCAAAGCAAACCCTATCGCGCAACCAGAATAATTACGCGTTTAGTGAATCACGCGAGAGCAACCGAACACCTGTTCCTG
>DATGVD010000358.1:0-4924 GCA_035300785.1 Pyrinomonadaceae bacterium
CTCGCCGCTAACACTTCGTTCGCTGACTTTCCCCGTCTGTCGTCACTGCTGGCGCGCGATCGCTTTTTGCCGCGACAGTTTGCAAATCGCGGTGATCGGCTGGTGTTCTCAAACGGCATCGTGTTGCTCGCCGTCTTCTCAGCAATTCTGGTCTGGGCTTTTCGCGGAGAGACCAGCCGCCTGATTCCGCTCTACGCAGTGGGTGTGTTTCTTTCGTTCACGCTGTCGCAGTCGGGAATGATCGTCCACTGGTGGAAAGAAGGAAGGGCGCTCCGGAATATGCGCGCCTCCGCCATCGATAACGAGGCGCCGGCGAATGTTGAGGACGTTGCCGGCATAGAGCGAAAGACTTTGGCGCAAGTCGCGCGCCTGGAAAAAGGATCGCACTGGAGAAAGTCGCTGGTGATTAACGGCGTCGGGGCAGTGGCCACGTTCGTCGTGTTAATGGTCTTTATCGCGACCAAGTTTATTCATGGCGCCTGGATTGTCGTGGTCCTCGTGCCGCTGCTGGTTTTGATGTTTCTGCGGATTCACCGGCATTACTTTGACGTCGCGCAACAGCTTTCAACCGAGGGTCTGGGACAATTGCGTCCGATTCATCACGAGGTGATCGTGCCGATTTCAGGATTGCATCGAGGAGTAATCGCGGCGCTCGAATATGCGAAATCGATTGCGCCCCATCACGTGACCGCGGTTTACGTCAACCTCGACGACGAGACAACGCAGAAGCTGCGCGAGAAATGGCAGCAATGGGGATCGGGAGTGAACCTCGTGGTGGTGGCGTCGCCATACCGCTCGCTGTTGCGGCCGCTGCTCAACTATGTCGATCGCGTCAAGCGCAGCTCGCATGGCGAGGTCGTAACCATCGTGCTCCCGGAGTTCGTTCCGGCCCGATGGTGGCAGAACCTCCTGCACAATCAGAATACTTTGTTTCTAAAGGGCGCCCTGCTTTTCAAGCGAGGAGTCGTCGTTACTAACGTCCCATATCATCTTGAGCACTAGGCGCCGCGTTTTCCGGCTGGAAATCAGGCAGTTGCGGTCATGGTTCGACCGGCGACAAAGCAGGATCGACAGTAGACTGGCCGCCCCTGGGACGGGTAAAAAGGAACCGTCGTTTGCTGGCCGCACTGAGCGCAGGTCACGTTCACTTCGATCTTCTGCTTAATTCCGGCAACCTGCGAAGCGGAGATTGCAGCCAGTCGGTCGTTCTTGGCTTGCTTGCAAGGCTTGCACCGTTTGGGCTCGTTCTTCAAACCCTTGTCGTGGAAGAAAACCTGCTCGCCCACGGTCCACACGAATTGTTCACCGCAATCGACGCAACTGATCGATCGGTCCGCAAATTCAGATGCCTCGCCGTTTGCCGCTCCCTGCAACTCAATGTCTGGCACGAAGTTCACCTCCCCGCTCGTCTGCGTCGAGGGAATGTTGGAAAGCCGTTTACGGTTGTAACTTCTAAAAAAGCTGACGAGGAGGCCAACTAACGCTGGTTAGCTTACGAACTCAAATGCGTTTACAAAAGCGCGGCCACAGCGGCTGCCCTTATATGACTATGCGTACCTCGTGTCAAGCATTTTTCTGCGCCGAACGAAGTGCGGACTTGCGACTTTCGATCTTTGCGTTTCACTGATAGCATTCGTGACTCTGAGTTCAACCGATCGAATGGGAGCGCGCGTCGATAAATGCGAATCCTGACCATTGGCTCGGGCGGCCGCGAGCACGCGCTTGTCTGGGCCCTGCGAAAGACTTCGGCGCGACCGCTGGAACTCTTTTGCGCACCCGGCAACGCCGGCATCGCCCAGGACGCGGAGTGCCGGCCGGTCGCGGCGAACGATATCCCGGCGCTCGTCCAACTTGTTGAAGAGAAGAAAATTGATTTAACCATCGTTGGGCCCGAAGCGCCGCTGGCTGTCGGCATCGTTGATGAGTTCAATCGCCGGGGCCTTCGCATAGTTGGGCCGGAAAGCCAGGCCGCGCGCTTGGAGTCCAGCAAAGCGTTCGCCAAAGACTTCATGCTTCGCCATCGAGTGCCCACCGCCCGCTACCGAATCGCAGAGTCTTTTGACGAAGCGAGGGCGATTTTGGAAAGCGGCGAATTCGGTGGTAAGGACGCACCGGTGGTCGTTAAAGCCGACGGCCTCGCGGCCGGCAAGGGCGTCATCATCGCCGGCTCGCGCGCCGAAGCGGTCAGGGCTGTGCGCGAATTGATGACTGGAGACACGGTTAGCGCTGAGGCTGCACGCCGAATCGTGATCGAAGAAGCGCTTTCCGGTTCCGAAGCTTCGTTGCTATTGTTTTCCGACGGTAGAGACTTTCGCTTGATGCCGGCGGCTCGCGACCACAAACGCGTCGGCGAAAACGACACCGGTCCGAACACTGGTGGCATGGGCTCGATTACGGATGCGAGCGTACTGGATCGCGCAACTCTTGAACGAGTAGTACGCGAAATCGTTGAACCAACCCTGCAGGGCGCCCGCGATGAAGGCTTTCCTTTTCGCGGAGTCCTGTTCATCGGACTGATGTTAACCGCAGACGGTCCGCGCGTGCTCGAGTACAACGTGCGGCTTGGTGATCCGGAAACGCAGGCAATTCTGGTCCGGCTCCGGAGCGATCTTACGGAAGTCTTTGAAGCAATAAGCGAAAAGCGTCTTGGCCAGCTCGACGTCAACTGGTCTGAGGATGCTTCGGCCTGCGTCGTGTTGGCGGCGCGCGGATATCCGGCCAAGCCGGAAACGGGAGCGCGCATCGCAGGGTTGGATCTCGCTGCCGGGCGTGATCACGCCGTCGTGTTTCATGCGGCTACTTCGCGCGGCGCCGATGGCGAATGGTTGACCGCCGGCGGCCGCGTGATGAGCGTCACATCGACCGGGCAGACTCTGGACCTCGCTCTGTCGCGCTGCTATCGGGCGGTGGGTGACATCCACTGGGACGGCCTCCATTACCGGCGCGATATCGGGCAAATGCCCAGGCGTCAAACATCAGCGATCGGCTAGCTATTGGCGGGTTCCGCGCCGGTTTCTGCCACCGGCTTCCTGCTTACTGCCGCCCGTTCTCTGCTATACTCACGCCGAAATCGGCGGTAACTTGCAACTGTGGGCCCTTCGGCTTCGTACAATCGAGAGCGCGCTCGCGTTTAATAACCGCTGCAGTTCTGACCCGTGATCTTCGAATCTGAATTCGCTGGAGGATGAGTTAAAAATGGGACTATGGACGAGAGTGAAGCGCTCGATGCGCGCGCTTTTTGGCGGGATCGTCGAAAGGACTGAGGATCCGGAGCTCATACTTCAACAAACGATCCGTGACATGCGCGACCGGATTCCCGATCTTAACAATTCAGTCGCTCAGGTCATGGCCACGGAGAAATTGCTGGCGAAAAATAAGGAGCGGCTGGAAACCCAGGTTGTCGATCTTGACTCGAAGATTAAGGCTTCGATCAAGATGAACCGCGATGACATCGCGACGGCCTACATCGGGCAGCTCCAGCAAGCCCAGGTCGATCTGCAGAAAACCGGGCACCAACTGGAGCACGCGCAGCTCGCCTCCAAGCAGGCGATGAAAGCGCGCGATAACTATGTCCTGCAAATGCAGCGGCGCACCTCTGAGGCGATGCAGCTCATTAATCAGTCGAAGCAGGCCAAGCTGCAGGAACAGCTTGCTCAGACGATGGCTAGTTTCCAGATCGGCGACGACGCCTCGACCTTCGACGAGATGCGCGACAAGATTGATCGGCGCGCGGCCGCTGCCGAAGCAAGGATGCAGCTGGGTACGGCGTCGGTCGACACGCAGATGCAGGAAATCGAACGCGAGGCAATGGACATGCAACTGCAAGACAAATTGCTCTCGTATAAGCGCGAGATGGGCCTGCTGTCGGCTGGGACAGAGAGTGCGCCACAGGCGGCGCTGCCCGCTAAGAGCGAAGCCGGAGAACAATAGCGAGTCTGAAAAACCGAGGTCGGGGCGATTCGCCAAGAACTCGATGTCACCAATCTTTAAGTGCATTTCGTACGCTAAATGGAATTGCCCAAGATCGACTTTCGGTATCTAAAACAGGCATTCAGAGAGCCGATTAATATTTGGGGCATGGCCGGCTTTGCCATGACGGCCGCATACTTCTGGGACGTCACGCCGCTGGCCGCCGCCCTGGTAACCGAGGCCGTCTATCTCGCCGTGGTTCCGGCAGCTCCATTTTATCGCCGTCTGGTCGAGCGCAGAGAGAAGGAGCGCGCCCGCAAACTCCGCGACGCGCAGCGCGAAACCATTATCAAAGGGTTCGATCCTCGCGAGCGCGAAGCCGTCGAGTATTTGCGCTGGATGAAGAACCAGATTTATTCAAACTACAAAAAGTTCACCACCAGCAAACAGGTCCCGGCGAACCTGCAAACTCTGGATCGCTACTGGGAGGACTTCGTCGATCTGCTCGACGTGTATCGTCGCCGCAAGCATCACTTGCGATCGACCAACCGTCAGGCCGTCCAGAATCAACTGAAGCAGGCGGAACACCAGATCCAGAATTCAACCGACGATCGTGCCAGGCGCGTCCAGCAAGCCAACGCCGAGATTCTCAAACGTCGGGTGGCGGCCTTTAATGATCTCGAACGCTCTGTGCGTCTGGTCGAAGGCCAATTGCAATCGATTGAGAATTTCTTTGGCCTGGTAAATGACCAGGTGGTTACTCTGCCAACCCCCGAACGCGTCTCTTCTTTGCACTTCGAGGAGCTGAGCGACTCAATCGCCATGACTCGCCAGATGCTCGAAGAAACTGCGGACACGTTCGGCATGCTCGACACTCAGAATCGCGAACTCGATTTACTTCTCTCCAGCGGCAAGTAGTCCCCAAACCCGATCGTGAGGGGGCGTGTATCCTCAATCTCAGCGGTAGCCTCCGTCACGGTTTTCGGCCGCGCGTGGGCCATTCTAAGGGACTGAT
>DATGVD010000359.1:0-2759 GCA_035300785.1 Pyrinomonadaceae bacterium
CAGCGAAGCGTTTGAATCGGGTGTTGACAAACGATCCGGGCATCGGCGTCGCGCGGCATGCGGATGCGGGTTATGAAGAAGCGATCAAGACCGCGCGAGAGAAGGGTGTGAAGATTCCGATGATGGAAAGCGTTGATGACCTGCGCCCCAGATGAAGTCGTAACGGATTGGTCTGATTTATGAGGAATACATTTTCAATTACGTGGTTTCCGTCTTTCGCCACGCGGAGTATTTATTCTTTGACGGCCTAACTTGAATGCAAATCAATGCCCTGCGTCATCGTTTGGCTACTGTCGTGCTAAAATTGGGGCACCATGACAGTCACCTTGGATCTCAAGCCGGAAGTTGAACAGAGAGTCGTCGCCGAAGCTAAAGCGCGCGGCTTGTCAGTTGAGAACTACATTCTCAACGTCCTGGAAAAAGACGCCACGAATGGTGAAGCGAGTTTCGCGTTGACAGCGACTCCGGAAGAGTGGAAAAAGGCATTCCTTGAATGGGTACATACCGAGAGGCCTGCGCACCCACCGCTATCAGATGAAGCGATAAGCCGCGAGAGCATTTATCGCGAGAGAGAAGACGCTCAGTTGTGAGTTTCGCGGTCGATACCAATATTTTGCTGCGCAGCATTGATGACGGGCATCCCGCCCAGCCAGTTGCACAAAATGGATTGTTGGAGCTTCGGAATAAGGGCGAGACACCTTCTATTTTTCCGCAAAATCTTGTCGAATTTTGGGCCGTGGCCACACGTCCCATTGTGAACAATGGGTTAGGGTGGAGCGTTGATCGAGCAGAACAGGAGTTGTCAGATTTAAAAAATCTCTTCGTAGTCCTTGCCGATACTGACGCGATCTTATCCGAGTGGAAAAGACTCGTAGTTCAGTATCGGGTTATCGGCAAACAAGCTCACGATGCGCATATCGTTGCCGCGATGCTCGTGCACAAAGTTACGCATCTTCTCACCTTCAATGACGGCGATTTCAGGCGCTTTACGGAAATCACGGTAGTTAATCCGCAACACATTATTTCGCCATCAGGCTCTGAACATTCTGATTAGAATCTAACCCCTTCCTCGGAGGAACATTGTATGAAACCCAAGTTTCTCGTGACTGCATTAACGATTGTCCTGGCGCTTGCGATGGTAGGCGCAGCGCAGGACAAATCTGCTCCAGCAACGGACAACAAGCCGGTGAAGAACGAGGCGCCGGAACCGCGAACGAAAGGTGGCGAGAAACTTTTGACCGCTCTTGATCTGATGAAGGTCAACGCGGTAAGCGCGCCGCGGATTTCGCCCGACGGATCGCGCGTCGCCTACACCGTCAGCGAAATCAAAATGGAGAAGGACAAGGAATGGAAGAGCGTTGGCCAGGTGTGGGTCGTGCCGACAAATCGTAGCGCGAAGTCGCGCCAGTACACTCGCGGCGACAAGAGCGCGACCGCGCCGGAGTGGTCGCCGGATGGAAACATGATTGCGTTCCTGAGCGACCGCGAAAAAGACGGTGAGCGACAGGTGTGGATGATGCAAGCGGACGGTGGCGAAGCGTGGGCCGTGACTTCACACAAGGGCGGCGTCACCGGATTCAAATTCTCGCCGGATGGAAAACAACTCGTGCTGCTCGCCGTCGATCAAGCTTCTAAAGACGAAGAGGACAAGAAGAAACTCAAAGACGACACGATGGTCATCGATCACGATATCAAGATGACGCATCTGTGGTTATTCGACCTTGATAAAAAAGAAGAAAAGAGACTTACAGAAGGCAGCTTCACGGTCAGCGATCCGCAATGGTCGCCAGACGGCACCCGCATCACTTACACAACGCGGCCTACGCCGAGGGCGGACGATGGTGCTTTGAGCGATGTGTGGCTGGTAAGGGTAGCGAATGGAGAAAAGCGAAAGCTCGCAGGCGAACCGGGCACAGCCGACAACGCTCGTTGGTCTCCTGATGGGAAGTGGATTGCTTTTACCGCCACGAGCGACCGTGATCCCGGCCCGTCGACTGCTTACCTCTATTTGATTTCGCCAGACGGCGGTGCGCCAATACATGTCGATGCGAAATTCGATCTGAGCATCGGCACGCCGGTGTGGGCACGCGATGGGCACACGATTTATTTCAGCACGAATGTGCTGGAAGCGATCGAAGTGTTCAAAACTGCCGCTGTGCCGGACAGTATGACGAAAGAGGTCTGGCAGCTCGGCGGCTCAATTGGCATAACCGAGATCAGCCGCGACGGTCATACGCTTGTGGGCACTATTTCATCAGCACAACAGCCGGCCGAGATCTACATTTCGAAGAACGGTGATTATCCGCAGATCATCACGCATCAGAATGCGTGGCTCAACGACTACTCGCTGGCGCAGTCCGAAGTCGTGAAATGGAAGAGCAAGGACGGCACGGAGATCGAGGGCGTCTTGACGAAGCCGGCGGGCTATGAAGCCGGCAAGAAAGTTCCTTTGCTGCTGAATCCGCATGGCGGACCAACCGGCGCTTCGATTAATAGCTGGAACGGCACGGTGCAGGTGCTCGCGGCGAATGGCTTCGCGGTGCTGCAACCAAACTTTCGCGGATCGACGGGCAAAGGTCTCGCTTTTTCTCAGGCAAACAAGAACACCTGGGGCAAAGGCGATTACGAAGACTGCATGTCAGGTGTGGATACGATGATCGCTAATAGCATTGCTGACCCGGATCGGCTGGGCGCGTTCGGCTGGTCGTACGGTGGTTACATGACCTTCTGGATTCTGACGCAAACGGATCGCTTTAAAG
>DATGVD010000360.1:0-3493 GCA_035300785.1 Pyrinomonadaceae bacterium
TAGCGGAGATAATTAAGGAGACTGTCTATGACGCCGAGCTGGATCTGAGTCGCCAAGCGGGCTGGAGAGAAAGAGGAGGGAGACGTCGGTTTGTAAAATCTCCGCAGCTTGCTGATGATTGCCTCAATCTTCTTGTCAGCAGAATAACTGGCCTCTTCGAAGGTGGCTAATAGGATGGAAAAGCCCTCAGCCCTGAAGGTCCCAATCAGCGAAGCTCATCCTTAATCGGAACATCGTCCGGGCCAGACGGGAAAAAGGGTTCACGAAACCTTCCTCCATTATGAGGACGAGTGTATCCTCTAAGGCAGAGGTTGACATGGCAGTTGATCGAAACAAACTGGAAAACCTGCTGAAGCAGCTAGCGGGTGAATTGCAGAACGACGTGGTTCAATCCGCTGAATCGCTGCTTCATCAAAGCGATAACAATTCAAGCGGAAATGGAACGCCTCCAGTACGCTCGTTTTTTGGCGTTTGGGACAGCGGCGATCCACGTTCGGCCGACAATGATCGGATCGATGCTGATCTAGCCCGCGAATGCACCAGCTCTCACGAGGCTGATTCATAATGCTGCTCGACACTTCGGGTTTGATGTGTCTCTTTGATCAGAGAGACGTTCGGCACGCATCCGCAATTGAGCACTACGAATCTGCCACTCGACGATTAGTTCACAACTATGTTTTTGCTGAATTCGTGGCGCTTGCCATAGCGCGGCGCGCACCGCTGGCTGATGCCTTAAGATTCATAGAGGCGATTCATCGCACTGATGAAATTGAAACCATCTGGGTGGATCCGCGCGTGCACGAAAGCGCCATGCGGTTGCTTATTCAAGTTGAAGACAAGCGGTGGAGCTTGTGTGACGCGGTGAGCTTTCTGCTGATGACAGCTTATTCGGTGGCGCAGGCCCTGACGACCGATCATAACTTCGAACAGGCGGGCTTTGTCCGGCTTTTGGATCAATAGATCATGCAATCAATCTTCGGGCCTGACGGCCTAATCAGTAAAACTCATCCCGAATACGAGCATCGGCCCGGCCAGATACAGATGGCTGAGGCAGTGCTGCGCGCGTTTGAGCAGAAGCATCATCTGATCGTCGAAGCCGGCACCGGCACCGGCAAAACGCTCGCTTATCTGGTACCCGCAATCGCGGCGGCGTGCGGCAGCGGCGCGCGCGTAGTCATCTCAACCGGCACCAAGAACCTGCAAGAGCAACTGATCGACAAAGACATCCCGTTTCTGCACGACGTTTTGCCGAAACCATTTCGCGCCGCGGTCATGAAGGGCCGCAATAACTACGCGTGTTTGCATCGCATCAGGGGCGCCGAGAGCATGCCCGTGCTCACCGGCCTGGAAGAGATCGATCAGTTTGACGAAGTCGCGCGTTGGGTCCGCGAAACCGAGACCGGCGATCGCGCCGAGCTTTCGACGTTACCGGAAAACCTGCCGTTCTGGCGGCACATCGACGCGCGAGCGGATACTTGTCTGGGTCAGAAGTGTCCCGACTTTGAACCGTGCTTTCTCACGCGCATGCGCTTGCGGGCGATCGACGCCGACATCGTGGTCGTCAACCATCATCTGTTCTTTGCCGATCTCGCTTTGCGCAATGGCGCGTATGGCGCGGTGCTGCCGGATTACGCGGCGGTGATTCTGGACGAAGCTCATCAGATCGAAGACGTGGCATCCGAATATTTCGGCGCGCAGGTTTCGACTTATCAGGTCGATGATCTGCTAAGCGACGTGGGCTATTTGAAACTCGACGATAGCGAAGTGGAAAGGGAACTGGCGCGGATCAGCGCGCGTATTCAACGGTTCGCCGACGCGTTCTGGATTTCTTTTCGCGAGGGACGGGGGTTGGAAGGGAGATTTTCGCTGGCGCCGGTAGCTCGGGGCAGTAGCCCGACCGTGAGGGAGGGCTTCGAAATGGATGAGCCGCAGGCAGGGATGCCTGGGAATCGCCCGCAAGATGCGGGCGCACCAGCAAACGATGCCTACAACGCGCTCGACAACGCGCTGAATCGGCTGGGAACCACGCTCGACGTTCTGAAAGATCCGCCGGCGGATGCGGAAAGCATCGTGCGGCGCTCGCGACAACTCCGCTTCGATCTCAATTTCATCGTCAAAGGCGACGATAAGAAGTTTGTTTACTGGATCGAGCGGCGCGGCCGTGGCGTTTTTCTGCGCGCGTCGCCGATTGATGTGTCCGGCTTGTTGCAAGACAAGCTGTTCGAGAAAGTGCCGACCGTGATCCTGACTTCGGCTACGCTTTCCAGTGCCGGCAACTTCAATTTTATTCGCGAGCGTCTGGGGCTTGATTCTGCCGAAGAGATGATCGCGGAATCGATCTTTGATTTCCAAAATCAGGCCGTGCTTTATCTGCCCCCACAGATGCCCGATCCGCGTTCGCCGCAATGGGCGGGCGCGGCTGCTGCTGAAGTCGTCAAGATCGTCAACGCCACCGAAGGCCGCGCGTTCGTGCTTTCAACCAGCCTTTCGGGAATGAACGACCTTTATGATCGCGTCGCGCCTGAACTTGATTATCCATGCTTTGTGCAGGGCAGCGCGTCGAAAGGCGCGTTGCTAAGAACGTTTCGCACGACTCCGAACGCGGTCCTGTTTGCGACCTCAAGTTTCTGGCAAGGCGTGGACGTGCGCGGCGAGCAACTGTCTTGCGTGATCATCGACAAGCTGCCGTTCGCCGTGCCCAGCGATCCGATCGTCGCCGCGCGACAGCGTCACATCGAAGAGCAAGGCGGCTCGAGCTTTTACGAATACAGCGTGCCGCAGGCGATCATCAGTTTGAAGCAGGGACTTGGGCGTCTGATTCGCAGCACGACCGATCGCGGCGTGCTGGCGGTGCTCGATCCGCGCCTGCGCACGAAGATGTACGGGCAGACATTCTTGCAGAGTCTGCCGCCGTGCCGGATTACGTCGAAGATTGACGATCTGGCGCGTGTGTTTGAGACCGAAGTTTCAAGTCTCAGGTTTCAAGTTTCAGGTTCCTAAAACCGGATGATTATCATCGAGCGGCAAGAGGCGGAGCATTTGAACTTGAAACTTTAGACCTGAAACCTGAAACTAACCCCATGCCCGGACAATTCGAAGTCATGATCGAGCGCAACTTTTCCAGCGCGCATCAACTGCGCGGCTACAAGGGGAAGTGCGAAAACCTGCACGGCCACAATTACAAGATTGAAATCTACGCGCGTGGGCGCGAACTGAACAACATCGGATTGTTAGTTGATTTTGTCGAGCTGAAAGAAGCCGCGGACGATCTGGTCACGTATCTCGACCACAAGAACCTGAACGAGTTAGAGCCTTTTGTCGAGGAACAGAATCCTTCGGCTGAGAATCTCGCCCGGTTTATTCTGGAGCGCCTGGCGGTGCGACTCGACGACGATCGCGTGAAGATTTACAAAGTACGTTGCTTTGAGACGCCGACGAGCGTGGCGACTTATCAGGTTGAGTAGTCCCGGCCTATCGAAAAACCAGCCACAGA
>DATGVD010000361.1:0-4184 GCA_035300785.1 Pyrinomonadaceae bacterium
CGAGGACGTCGACGCCGGCTTGGCTCTGCTCCAGAACAATGTAACCGATTAGCGGTTCATACTTTCCGTCGTCTGGTTTCATCTCGACAAAGGACACTTCACTAAAGATCGCAGGAAACCCTTCGATCTGGATACGGACCGGTCCGCACACTTCGCCATTAATCGTCTCCTGCGTAGCCGTTTCCATTTCGATCGTTCGGGTTGACTCCAAACTTCCGAGCCGTTCTTTCCAGGCGGTTGGCAGAACCATGTGCGATGCGCCCGTATCCACCAACGCGTCGCACCGCAGACCTTTCGAAACATCGGCAGCATTTTCGATCTTTACGGAAGCAATGATTCTGCCCATCGTTCACTCCTTGAATTCCAACTATACACCAGCAGATCAACCCTCAGCGAACCTGAGTCATAACTCCTGAATACCTTGAGCTAGCGCCTCGCTGCTGCACATTTTGGATCGGGCAGCCACGAAGTATCTGCGCGTCAAAGACGAAACGCTTGCTTAAACAGAGGACACCGAGGACTTCGCAGAGCAACGCAGAGTTGAGGCTCTTGTCTGCGCCCCTTGCGAAACCTCTGCGAACTCTGCGGTTAATTCCGATGAACGTTGGGCTATACTCATCTCCGTATGAACGATTCGATCAACTGGGACGGAATCCGGAAACAGTTTCCAGTAACTGAACGCTTCGCCTATCTCAACAGCGCGGCGGCGGGGCCGGTGTCGCGTGCATCGCAGGAAGCCGCGGCGGGTTACTACGAAAGGATGATGAGCGACGGCGATGTGCACTGGAATCGTTGGCTCGCGGATCGGGAAACTATTCGAAGAAAGCTGGCGGCGTTCATCAACGCCGAACCGGAAGAGATCGCGTTTACGACCAACACTTCGTCGGGAATGAATGTGATCGTGGATGCATTGGAAGATCGCGGCGAAGTTATTTCATCTGAACTCGAATTCCCCGTCACAACTTTGCCGTGGATGCATCGGAGGATTCCGGTTCACCTGTTGCCGGCGGTCAAGGGTGAAGTGCGAATCGAAGACATCCTCGGCGCGATGACGCACGACACCGGAATCATCGCGCTCAGTCACGTGCAATTCTCAAACGGCCTCCGGATCGATCCGCAAAAGTTCGGAGAGATAAAGGACAGACACGCTTTGGTCATTAACGCGAGCCAATCAGCCGGCGCATTCGAAATCGATGTCAAGCGAATGAAGATCGACGCGCTGTGCGTAACCGGACACAAATGGCTGCTCGCCGGCTACGGATCGGGCTTTGTCTATCTCAGCCGGGAACTGTTGGATCAATCGCTGCCGCGATCTATCGGCTGGCTCAGTGTCGAACAGCCCTTCGACATGCGCAACGACCAGTTTCGTCCGCGTCATGACGCCGCGGCGCGGGTGGAGCTGGGCTGTCCGCATTTCGCCGGCATCTTTTCGCTGGGCGCTTCAATCGATCTTATCAATGAGATCGGAATTGGGAATATTGAAGCGCGCGCGCTTGAACTAAATCAGCTTCTCACTTCACAACTAAAAGAGAACGGCTGGCAAATACTTTCGCCGCTGCAAAACGAAACGGCGCGATCGGCGGAAACGCTGATGGCGGTCGAAAAGCCGAACCAGGTGGTTCGTCATCTGCTGAGGCGGGGCGTGATCGTCACCGAAAAACCACAGGGCATCCGGGTGGCGACGCATTTTTTTAATAATGAGGATGATCTCGAGAGGCTGATTGCAGGAATGAATGAGACGCGCGATGGAACCTAAGCCCGCCCTCAAGATCGGGCTAATGCTCGGGGGTACTCTCAACTGCTCCCGCCTTTCTTCTTTTTCTGCTTAGCCCGCGATTGACCGCCGGCAGTTGCCTTTCCAAAGTGCGCCCGGCAAACCCTCAGGAACTCCTGATGAATCGGCGACTCGTATCCACCTACGAGCCGGGCCAGGCCGAGCTGCCAATTGATCTGCGCGCCTTCGATCCACCAACGCACCAGCCGGCCGTCCGCAACTTCATCCCGAACTGACTGCAAAGGCACGATGCCGACGCCCATGTCTTCTTCGACCATGCGTTTGATGGCCGCGAGCCGGCTCAGCTCCATGGTTACTTTCAAGGTCACCCCGGCCTTGTCAAAAAACTGATCGATTAGTCGCCGGGTGTTCCCGCCGCGCTCGCCCAGGATCAGCTTCTCGCCGGCGAGCCCGTAGGCGCTGACGACTTTTTGTTTCGCCGACTTGTGACGCGGCGAAGCAATCGCGACCAGATAATCTTCGCCCAGCATTTCGGTTTGAATTCCGCGCGCCTCAACCGGAAGCGAGACGAAAGCAAAGTCGAGTTCGCCGGCGAGAAGGTGCTGTACGAGTTCGGCGCTGGTTCCGGAAGAGACGGAGACTTCCGCGCCGGAATGTTTCTTCTTTAGCTCGCGAAAGAAGCCGGGCAAAGGATCCGCGCTCACCTTGGCGGATGCGCTGCCCACGCGCAGTCGGCCGCGCTCTGCTCCCGTAAGCGCGGCGATTTCTTCGATCGCCGCATCATGCTCGCGAAGGATCACGTGCGCTCGCTCGAGCAGTTTCTCGCCCGCTTCGGTAAGGATCACGCGCCGCGGCGCGCGGACAAACAGCTGTGCCCCGGTTTCGATTTCAAGTTGCCGGATTTGCATGCTGATCGCCGCTTGCGTTATGTGCACGCGGGCTGCGCCGGCGGTGAAGGTGCCCGCTTCGGCAATTGCTACGAAGGCTTTTATTTGCCTGATTTCCATTCCGAGCTCCGCATCAACCAGGATTATCGCATGAATAAGATCTTTTAGTTTCCATTATAGCGGCGACGGCATCTAAAATTAAAGTCTACGGGTAAGGCGTTAAAGAGGTCGGGCGTGTGTTAGGAGTAACCAAAACAAAGCCGGGTGTCGAGCCGTTGGCGCGCCGGTCAGCGCAGTTTCGCCGATTAGTCGCAGGTGTGGATGGCGGCGGGACCGCAACGCGGGCGGTTATCCTTGACGATCGGGATCGGGTGATTGCCGAAGGCCACGCCGGCCCATCGAATCCCCTGCGCGTAGGTATCGCTGCTGCGGCGTCAGCCGTGCGCGATGCGATCGATCAGGCGTGCAGCAAAGCTTCGATTCACCGCGATGACATACTGGCCGCGGCTGTCGGCCTGGCCGGCGTGCGCCGCCAGGACATTCGCGATCGGATACGCGAAAAACTCAGCGAGTGTCTGAAAGAGATTAAACCGATCGAGCTGTTCACCGATGGCGAGATTGCTTTGTACGGGGCGACCGGCGGCGCGGCGGGATTGGTGGTGATTGCCGGGACCGGATCGATTTGTTGCGGGCGAAATTCTCAAGGCAAACACGTCTGCGCGGGCGGCTGGGGACCGATTGTCGGCGACGAAGGCGGCGGCTCATGGATTGCGCGCAAGGCTTTGCAAGCCGTGGCCCAGGCAACCGATGGGCGCGGACCAAGAACGGCGCTGGCGGCTGCGGTGCTCAGTTACTTTAAGATTGCTACGCCGGATGATCTTTCAACTGCGGTTTACGCTCCGACGATGACCAACGACCGTCTCGCGGGATTCGGCAAGCGGGTTATGCAGGCGGCGGAAGCAGGCGACGAAGTGGCGCAGGACATTTTGCGAAAGGCCGGTCAACAACTCGGCATCGCCGCGACCGCCGTAATTCGCAAGCTCCACATGGAAGATGAAGAGTTTCGTGTCGCTTACGTCGGCGGCGTGTACGGCGCGGGTGACCTGGTGCTCTTGCCGATGCGAGCGGAAGTCAGGCGCGTGGCAAAGAAGGCTTATCTCGCGGAGCCACTGTATCCTCCGCCGATCGCCGCCGGGCGAATGGCCCGCAGCCTGCTGCATGGCGACCTGGCACTGGCCGTCTAACACCAGGTTTCAAGTTTCAAGTTTCAGGTTTTAAGTGCTCGAATCCGGCTTTCAACTTGAAACTTGAAACCTTAAACTTGAAACAATGCCATTGGACGCCGAGCTCTTTCCCATTACCGAAGAGGAAAATCCGCGCACTACAAATCTTAGTTCGCTGTCTTCGCTTGAGATCGTTTCAGTGATGAACAGCGAGGACGCAGGCGTTGCGAGCGCCGTGCGCGCCGTTTTGCCCGACGTCGCGCGCGCTGTGGACGGAATCGTCGAGCGTTTGCGGACGGGTGGGCGGCTTTTCTATGTCGGCACCGGAACGTCGGGCCG
>DATGVD010000362.1:0-2476 GCA_035300785.1 Pyrinomonadaceae bacterium
TTGAGAGATCGCGGACTACTCGGCGCCGAGCAGAGCGCCAAGAGCAAAGCGCCAAGCGGCGAACAATAGTTCCTCTTAGCTCTTAGCCCTTAGCTCTTAGCTCTTATGTTCTCAACACTCATCGGCAATGACGAAGTAAAAGAATCGCTGCGGCATCTGCTCGTGAGTGGGCGCGTGCCTGGCTCGCTGCTGTTCACCGGCGAGGAAGGTATCGGCAAAAAGCTGTTCGCGCTCGAGCTGGCGAAAGCTATGAACTGCCGCAACCGCGTCGGTGTCGAAGCGTGCGACGAATGCTCATCCTGCAAACGCATCTCGCGATCTACTTTTCCGCCTTTCAGCGACGACGATGACAATAAGGAAAGGCTGATCTGGAGTGAGCACGCTGATGTGGCCATGGCGCGTCCATACAAGAACATCATCAGAGTGAAAGTGATGCGCGAGCTGGAGCGTGAAGCCAACTTCCGGCCATTCGAAGGCGCCGCGCGCGTTTTCATCGTCGAAGACGCCGACAGTATGAATGACCAGGCGGCTAATGCGTTGCTGAAGACCCTGGAAGAGCCCCCGCCAACATCGCATCTAATCCTCACAACTTCAAATCCGACCGCGCTTTTGCCAACGATCCGTTCGCGTTGCCAGACGATTCGCTTGGCCCCGATTCCGCGTCAGGCAATCGAAACCTTTTTGATCGAAGAAAAGAAATTGCCCGCCGCCGATGCGGAATTGTTGTCGCGCACTGCGGGCGGGAGTCTGGGCCGGGCCCTGGCTACCGACATCGATACTTATCGCGAGCGACGTGATTCGATGCTTGAGGTGCTGACGGCGCTGACGGTGACGGGTGACCGCGCGCAACTGCTGCGCGCGGCGGAGGCCCTGGCCGCGCCGAAAGACCGCGATGAATACGAGCGGCGGCTCGATGCGCTTGAGGGTTTGATTCGCGACGCGTGGGCGCTCCGGCTGGGGCGGCCTGATGAAACGATCGTCAACGGCGATCTACTCAAGAAACTCAAGTCCGTCGCGGCTGAGCTAAAGAGCGAGCAGGCTGGTTCCTGGCTTAAGCAAATCGAAGAGCTGCGCGGCGCGCTCGAAGTTAACCTCAACCGAAAGATCGCCAGCGACGCGCTGCTGCTAACGATGGCAGGTTAGGCGTGGGCACAGGCGCCCAATCTCCAGGGCGGACGCTACCTCCCCTTCGGTATCGGCAATAGCATCGAGACCTTTCGCCGGTATTCTTCGTAGGTCTCGCCGTAAACGCCGATCATATCGCGCTCTTCAAATTGAATAGCGACTAAAATGTATACGGTCGTGACGAACGCAAAGACCAGATGGCCAACGGTCATCTTCGGCGTCGCCCAAAAGGCGATAATGAACCCGAGCATGATCGGGTGACGAACGAGCTTATATAGGCCCGGGGTCTTGAAGCCCGACGATGTGTATGCTTTGCCGACCTGGTACAAGTAGACCTGCTTGAGGCCAAACAGATCGAAGTGGCCGATCAGAAAAGTGCTCAACAGCACGATCCCCCAACCCGCGAAGAAAACCACCTGAAGAACCAGGCTGGCCGAAGAATTCTTGACGCTCCAAACAACATCCAGCATCGGCCGCCACTGCCAAAACAGCAGGGCCAATGACAGGCTGGCCAGCAAAACATAGGTGCTGCGTTCGATTGGTTGCGGAACGATCCTCGTCCACGCTTTCTTGAACCCGGGCCGCGCCATAACGCTGTGTTGGACAGCAAACAGACTGAGCAGCAGGGCGTTTACAACCAGGGCCGGCGTGAAAGGGCCCGCCACGCCGGAATCGATCGACTTGGGCACAAACACGTTTCCCACAAAACCGATCGCATAAAGAAAAGTCACGAAGAAGATCAGGTAACTCACTACGCCGTAAAGAAAAGCAAGGATTCGCCCCATGGTGCCAGTCTCCTTTCAGGTTTAAAGACTATAAAGCCTTCTTTCCCGTCACGATGATCATTTGCGCCGGAAAGCTCATCTGGTCGTTCGGAAAGAATTGACCAACGGCTTCCAGTACTTCCTGCTTGACTCGCTGACCTTGTTCCCCGGATAACTTCGCTAGTTTCTCTCTTAACGTGTCCGAAGTTTCAGAGCGCAGTACCCAATATTCACTGGGTGAGATCGGCGCCTCGATTTGGAAACGAAACGCTCGTTCATGAACATCGCCGGCTCCGGCGAGTTGGCAAATACCAGCGAGTTTTCCCGATTCCGCAAAGCGAAACGCGTTGGGCGCGTCCGCATCGGCGGGTGGCGAATCCACGTAACGCGACATGACGTCAGTAACAATGTGAGTGAATGGATTCAGCTCATTCTGGTGCCAAACGGCAAGCGACAGTGAGCCGCCCGGCTTTGCGACGCGCAGCATCTCGCGCAGCGCGCCGAGCGGATCGGGAAAGAACATCACCCCGAGACGGCTAACTACCGCGTCGAACGAGTCGCTTTCGAAAGGCAGCGAATCAGCGACG
>DATGVD010000363.1:0-6588 GCA_035300785.1 Pyrinomonadaceae bacterium
ATCGGCTCAATTGAAGATCTCGACGCGGCCACGGTCGAGGACATTCGAGAGTTCTTCCGCATCTACTACGCGCCCAACAACGCCGTCCTCTCGATTGCCGGAGACTTCGACCGGGAAGTGGCAGAGGGGCTGGTCAGAAAATACTTCGCCACGATTCCGCGGCAACCTGAACCCCCGCCGGTTGACGTCGACGAGCCGTATGAAGTCGCGCAGAAGCGCGACACTTTTATTGACAAGCTGGCGCCGGTGCCGGCATTTGCGCTGGGCTGGAAGATTCTGCCGCGGCGCACGCCGGAGTTCTTTGCGCTGTCGCTCGCCAGCAATCTGTTGTTCGAAGGCGAAAGCGCGCGGTTATATCAAAAGCTGGTGAAGGGCGAGGAATCTGTCGTGCAGATTCAGGGCGGCATAGACGAACGGCGCGGCCCGTCAGGTCTGTTCATCGTGGTGATTCCCAAACCCGATCGCGACGGCGCCCAGATTCGCGAGTCAATCCTGAAAGAGATCAATGATCTCGCCAGCGCGGGGCCGAGCGCCGAAGAGATGGAAAAGCTTCGCAACAATCTTTTCAACGGCGCGGTGCGTAGCCGGCAGTCGTCGATCTTTCGCGCCCAACAACTGGCGGAATTCGCGCTATACGATAACGATCCGGAGTTATTCAATACCGATCTGCAAAATTATCTGGACGTGACGCCGGCGCAGATTCGTGACGCCGTGGCGCGCTATCTGGCCACGGACAATCGCGTGCTGTTGGAAATTGTGCCGGCGCCGCCAGAGGTTGCCGCCGCACCAGCGGCGCCGCAGACTTCCGGCGAGCCAAAGCAACCGACTGCGCCTCCGCCGCAAGTGCCGCCGGCGCCTTCGTCGCCGGTAGCTGTGCAAGAGAGCAAACTGTAATTGCTCGAGTAAGCCAGGAGCTTTCGAATTCAACGAAACCGAACCAGACAACTTCATGACCCAGACCGAAGCCTTTCGCCGTCAGATGCCTCCGCCGCTCGGCCTGCGGCCTCTTAATCTTCCCGAACCTTTCGAAACCACGCTTGCAAACGGCTTGCAGGTTGTCATCGTCGAAGACCGGCGACTGCCGCTGGTCAGTTTTCGACTGGCGTTTCGCTCCGGCGACGCGAACGATCCCCCATCGCTTCCCGGCCTCAGCGATATGATGTCGCACCTGCTTACCGAAGGCACTGAGACGCGCACGAGCCGGCAGCTCGCCGAAGAAGTCGAGCGCATTGGCGCGACTCTCAACGTGGGGTCGGGGTCCGACTTTACCACCGTGGCTGGCTCAGCGCTTTCCATTTACAGTGAAGAGATCCTGGAGCTGATGGCGGACGTGACACAGCGCTCGTCGTTTCCGGAGAGCGAACTTGATTTGGCGCGCGAGAATACGAAACAAATGCTGATCCAGCAGCGGGCGCAACCTACGTTTCTGGCGAGCGAGCGAATGTCCAGGGTGATTTTTGGCGAGCATCCCTACGCCCGCATCTCGCCCACGCCGGATTCGCTCGACGCGATGACGCGCGCGGAAATGCTCCGCTTTCGTCAGGCCACGATGGTTCCGAATAACGCGGTAATGATCATTATCGGGGATGTCGATCGTGACCCTACGTTAACGCGCGTTACCGAACTCTTTGGCAACTGGACGTCGCGGGACTTGCCGGATTTGAATTTTCCGCCGCCACCGAATCGCGAAGCGCGCGTTGCCTATCTGGTCGATCGTCCCGGTTCGGCACAGTCGAACATAGTGATTGCCAACCTGGGGATAACACGCACCAGCCCCGACTATTTTCCGATGCTCCTGATGCACACCATCCTGGGCGCGAACGCCTCTTCACGCCTGTTCATGAACCTGCGCGAGGAAAAGGGCTACACCTATGGCGCGTATTCAAATCTCGACGCGCGACGTCTGCTCGGAACGTTTCGCGTCAGCGCCGAAGTGCGCACGGGCGTAACCGGAGTCTCCCTGCACGAGTTTTTCCTCGAACTCAAGCGCATTCGCGACGAAGTAGTATCCGACGACGAAATTGCCAATGCGAAATCCTATCTCACGGGCGTGTTTCCGATCCGGATTGAGACTCAGGATGGGTTAATCGACCAACTGGTCAGCATTAAGATGTTCGATCTGCCGGACGACTACCTGCACATCTATCGCGACCGCATCAACGCGGTCACTGCGGACGAGCTTCAGCAGGTGGCCCAACGCCACGTCATGCCGGATCGCGCGGCGATCGTCGTCGTCGGTGACGCCGCCGAAATCCGCGAGCAAGTCCAGCCGTATTCACAAGTGATCGAGCTTTACGATACCGATGGGAATCAGAAGGCAGAAGAGCTACGATTTCTCTGATCGTCGTTTTCTTTCTGCCTTCTGCTTACTGCCTTCTGCTCTTCAGGCTGCGCCTTGCAGCCGCTCAACATCCAGCACTCCGGGGACGCTCTTGATTGACCCAATCACCTTGTCGAGGTGCTTTACGTCAAAGACTTCAACCGTGACTTCGATGCGTCCCCTCTCGTCCGGCGCTACGGAAGCGCGCGCGTCGCGAATTCCGGTCTTCATGTCTGAGATAGCACCGGTAATGCCGGCAATCATGCCGGTTCGGTTTTCCGTAATCGCCAACAGCTTGACGGCATAGGCGTTCTTTTCCGGCCTGGCAGCCCATTCCACTGTGACGATGCGTTCGGGATTGATCATCAACTGCTTGACGTTCTTGCAGCGCGCGGTGTGTACGGCCACCCCTTTGCCGCGCGTGATGTAGCCGATGATTTCCTCGCCGTGCAGCGGATTGCAACAGCGCGCGCGATTCACCATCAAATCTTCCACGCCCCGAACCACGATGGCATCGTCGCCGGTGATCAGACGCCTGACGGCGCGCACGCCGGTGCGCAGGCGAGACACTTTCTGTTTGTCCAGGGCCTCAAACTTCTCCGGTCCGAGATATTTTGCAATCACGTTTCGCGGCACAATCTTGCCGTAGCCAATCGCCGCCAGCAGATCGTCGGTCCGTCCATAGCCGTACTCGCCCGCGATGCGTTTCAGATCGCCGTTGCTGTCGCCCAACATCTTCTTCATCGAGAGTTGAAAGCGCGCGGCTTCTTTCTCGAACACTTTGCGTCCGATCTCGATCGATTCAGAGCGCTGCTGCTCGGCAACCCAGTGACGCACGCGATTACGAGCGCGCCCGGTAGCCACAAAATTCAACCAGTCACGCGATGGGTGCGAGTTTGCAGTGGTGATGATTTCGACCACGTCGCCGTTTTGAATCAGCGTCCGCAGCGGCGCCATGCGCCCATTGACGCGCGCGCCCGTGCAGGTATTGCCCACCTCAGAGTGAATCATGTAGGCGAAATCAACCGGCGTCGCGCCGCGCGGCAATTGAATCACTTTGCCCATGGGCGTGAAGGCATAAACGTCTTTCGGATATAGATCGAGTTTCAGCGCATCTATGAATTCGCGCGAGTCTTTCACGTCCTGCGTCCATTCAACCAGTGAGCGCAAAACTTTCAACGCTTCGTCATCGTCGCGCGGGCCACGCTTGCCTTCTTTGTATTTCCAGTGTGCGGCCACGCCTTCTTCGGCGATCTGATGCATCTGCTCAGTGCGGATTTGGATTTCGAAAGGCTGGCCTTTTGAGCCGATGACCGATGTGTGCAGCGACTGGTAAAGATTGTCTCGCGGCGTCGCGATCCAGTCTTTGAAGCGTCCCGGCACGGGCTTCCAGGTGTTATGGATCACGCCCAGCGCCGCATAACAGTGACGGATTTCGTTGGGAGTAATCACGCGCGCGGCCACCAGATCGTAAACCTGATCGAGATCGATCGTTTGCGTCTGCAGCTTTTTCCAAATCGAATACAGACGTTTGACGCGGCCCTCGAGGCGCAGGAAGGGCACCTCAGCCTCCTCCATCTCCTGCTGGATCGTCGTGGTCACATCGTTGAGAAACGCTTCGTTGGCGGCGCGGCGCTTTTCCAGTTGTGCGGTCAGGTCGCGATAGTCTTCCGGGTGGAGGTGCTTGAAAGAAAGATCCTCCAGCTCGCCGCGGAGTTTTCCCATCCCGAGTCGATGCGCAATCGGCGCATAGATGTCCATCGTCTCTTGCGCGATCCGCCGGCGCTTTTCGGCGTTCAGGTATTCCAGCGTGCGCATGTTATGCAGGCGATCGGCCAGCTTCACCAGCACCACGCGCACATCGTCAACCATCGCCAGCAACATTTTGCGAACGTTCTCAGCCTGTTGCTCCTCGCGCGAGACACTGCTGATGTGGGCGATTTTCGTCAGGCCTTCCACGAGGTGAGCAACTTCGTCTCCGAAATATTCACGAATGGTGTCTTTCTCGGCCAACGTGTCTTCGACGACGTCATGCAGCAGACCGGTGGACACCGAGACGGCGTCCATGCGCATGTCGGCGAGAATGTTCGCGACCTCAAGCGGATGGACCAGGTAGGATTCGCCTGACGCGCGCTTCTGCCCCTTATGCTCGCGCGCCGAGAAAAGGTAAGCGCGGCGCAACAGATTCAAATCTGCCTGGGGGTGGTTGCGTTTTACCTTCTCGCAAATGTCTTCGATTCTAATCATAAAGCAGTGGTCAGTGATCAGTTTTCAGCGATCAGCATTCGCATCGTCAAACATTTCAACCGCTTCGCGGCAACGATTACGCCCTGAACACTGAACACCGGTCACTGACCGCTCCAATTATAGCAATAGGTGACGCTGACCCGAAGGTTGGCGTCACCCATGCGAAACTTTTAGTCTGGATGCCCAGTGCGAAGCTGGGATAATGGGTTGGTATTACTGCGGAGTCGGCGTCGCGGCCTGGGCCGCTTCCTCTTTCTTGCGCCGCTCTTCGGCCAGGGCTGTGGCCCTCTTTTGGGCTACATCAGCCTGCTTTTGGAATTGCGCCTTCTTGTCTGCCTCGCCATTCATATCGGCGATCTTGGCGGACTCAAGCAACAGGTTCGTCTTATATGACCAGGCCGATTCGTTGTTGGGATCCAACTTGATCGCGGTCTCGGCCTCCTGAAGACCCTGCACCACGCAGCGTTGGATCTTGTCCAGGTCCTTCTGCTCTCTTGGTTTCTTATAAGTTACTTTTGCCGAGCCACCCTCGGTCGACGTTTGCTTCACGTCAGGGAGTTCCGTGATCCTAAACGAACAGTCCCAATCCTTGCCGGAGAGAATGGCGTAAGCGTCGGCGCGCTTTTCGTTGCTCATGTTGGGATCGTTGGCCCGCGCCATAATCCAGTCGCGCAGGTTCTTCTCGTCCTTTGTGAAAGCGTACAGCACCGATATCGCCTTGTAGGCTTCCTCGTTGGTCTTGTCTTTCTGCAGGACCTGTTTGTAAGCCTCGATCGCCTCCTTGGCCTTGGCGATATTCTCCGGGGTGTCAACGCCCTGCTTGTACTGCTGGTGAATGATACGCGCGACGAAGATGGGAGCGGTCGGATTATCGGGATCAAGGTACAAGGCGCGTTTCGCGTGCTGTTCGGCTTCCTCGATGCGTCCTTCCCGGTAGGCCTGCGCCGAGTCGTTAAGCTCGCTCTTTGCTCTCAACTTATTGACGAGCGTGCAACCTGCGCTGGCGGCGACAAACAAAGCCAGGATCGCGGTCGTGCCGATCCTGGATTGAGAGAATCTCATTTTCGATTAGCTCCGTTTTCAAGTGAAGATGACGCCGCTATTTTCCACCAGGCACGAAAGCGACCCCGGCGGTAGAACTACCGGCAGTTATCGTCACAGTTTCTACTACGGAAGATCGTCGACCTGTAATCCAACGGGATTCGCCCCGGCGCCTTTGATGGCATCGATGACCTTGACGACATCGCCGTAATGCAGGGCGCGCGGCGCCTTAACGAACACCGTCTTTTCGATGCGCTCATCCTCAGGTTTATTGGTGGCGGTTTCCATGCCCACCTTGTAGGCGTGCTGTTCGCGTCGTTGCTGGAAAGTCTGCTGCAGCTTGGCCGACAGCGCGCCGGGATCGTTCACCGAACCCATCACGTCCTGGTTGAGCTTCAACTGCAGATCCGTGGAAATCGAAACCACCAGCGTCAGCGGGTTGGGCTTCAACTTGCTCACGTCTTCATTCGGATCGCGCTGAGACGGGATGTCGGCTTTGAAGCGACTGGGCTTCAAAGGCGTGATCACCAAAAAGATAATGATCACTACCAGCAGCACGTCAATCAGCGGGGTTACGTTAATGAACGGGACGGCGCGACCGCCCCCGCCACTCATTCCCATAAGAATTACCTCTCTATGAAAACCAGATACATAAGCAAACCGGTCACCTGATGACCGCGCCCGGAGTTGCGTCGCTAACTAGCCGGAGGAGCCGGGGCTTGACCTTCGCCCTTCTTCTTGTCGGCAACCAAGCCTATCCTATCAATGCCTTTTTCGCGGACCGCGTTGATTACGTTGACGACCTCACCATAGCTAACCTGAACGCCACTTTTGATATAGACGATCTTTTCTTCTTCCTTCTTGTTTGCCAGTGACTTTTCCACCTGAGCTTTGAGTTCGTCGAGGCCCATCTGCTTCTTGCTCAGATAGTATTTGCCATCTTCCGGAATCGAGATGACCACGGAAGTGTCAGCATTGAT
>DATGVD010000364.1:0-3300 GCA_035300785.1 Pyrinomonadaceae bacterium
ATCGTAGAGTGGCTCTCACTTTGGATTCGAACTCCCACGCTCTTTGCAGAATGGCTCGAGCTGCGCAAGCGCTCACCGGATTTCCGGCAGCGGTTCATGCGACTTAGCCACAGAGACGCAGAGACACAGAGAAAAGTAACAGAAGAAGAGTAGCGTTAGGCGAACGATCTGGCACGGATCCTTCTCGAATCTTGTCTTTCTCTGAGCCTCTGCGTCTCTGTGGCTATCTTAGGCGTGGACTTTAGGTAGCGCATTCAAGGGTTTCGCGAGTTGGTAGGCCTGAGTGAGACGAAACAGCAGCGCTTCGCTCCAGTTTGGTCCGAGCAGTTGCAAACCGATCGGCAATCCATCGCGGGAAACGCCGCAAGGAACGCTGACACCGGGAACGCCGGCGAGATTAGCGGTGACCGTGAAGATATCGTTCAAATACATGGCCAGCGGATCGTCGACTTTTTCTCCAAAGAGAAATGCCGGCGTCGGCGCGGTCGGCGTCAGCACCGCGTCGCATTTTGCGAACGCGCTCGCGAAATCCTGCCGCAGCAGCGTCCGCACCTTCTGCGCTTTCAGGTAATAGGCATCGTAATAACCAGCGGAAAGAACGTACGTGCCCAGCATCACGCGTCGCTTAACTTCCGGGCCAAAGCCTTCGTCGCGCGTCTTGCGATACATGTCGCGCAACGCCGGCGCTTCCTCAGCGCGAAAGCCGTAGCGCACGCCGTCGTAACGCGCCAGGTTCGAAGACGCTTCGGCCGTGGCGATGATGTAGTAAACGGCGATCGCGTATTTCGCGTGTGGCAGATCGATGTCCACGATCTCGGCGCCCAAATCGCGATAGGTGTCGATCGCTTTTTCGATCGAGCTGCGCACATCATCATCCAAACCCTGACCCAGAAACTCTCGCGCAATGCCCAGGCGCAAGCCTTTGATGTCCGGGTTTAGCTCCGCCGAATAATTCGGAACCGGCACGCCGGCAGTCGTAGCATCACGCCGGTCGCGTCCGGAAATAACTTCGAGCACGGCCGCGGCGTCGGCAGTGTGGCGGGCGAACACTCCGATTTGATCGAGCGACGATCCAAAAGCCACCAGTCCGTAGCGCGAAACCCGGCCATAAGTTGGTTTGACTCCGATGACGCCGCACAAAGACGCCGGCTGGCGCACCGAACCGCCGGTGTCTGAGCCAAGCGCTACGGGAACAATTCCGGCTGCTACGGCCGCCGCCGAACCTCCGGACGAACCGCCCGGCACGCGCGCCGTGTCCCAGGGATTCTTTACCGGGCCAAACGCCGAATTTTCATTCGACGAGCCCATCGCAAATTCGTCGCAGTTGGTCTTGCCGATAATCACCGCGCCCGCCGCGATCAGACGTTCGATTGCGGTCGCGTTGTATGGTGGATGATAGGGCCCCAGAATGCGCGAGCCGCAAGACGTCTGCATGCCGCGCACGCAGATGTTGTCCTTGATCGCTAAGGGCACGCCGGCGAGCGGCATTGCCGACTTCCCTGGATTGCCATCTATCCGATCAGCGCGCTGCAACGCGCCCTCGCGATCGATTTCCAGGAATGCGTTCAGCGTGTCATTCAATTTCTCGGCGGCGGCGAGCGCAGACTCAACGGACGCGCGCGCCATGGTCTCGCCACGCGCGATGCTGTTCCGCAAGCTGATTATGTTATCGATCACTACGGATTCGTTTTGATAGTTATCTTCTCGCGGTAGGAGCTGCAAACTCTTCGGCCAATCTTGTCACCCATCTCTTCTGCTCCGGAGTCTCGGGGACAGGCAATCCTCGCGCGGCGCTCACTCGTTCAAAGGCAGTTTCCGGATCGATTCCCGATAGTGACAAGAGACTGGCCGCAACCAGGCCAGATCTACCAATTCCCTGACGACAATGGACCGCGACTCTCTTCCCACCCGCAAGTTCACCAATCAGCGTCTCAAGGAATTCCTGGGCAACGGCCATCGAGGATGGAACTCCGAGGTCCGGGATCTGAAACCCGTAGAATTGCAGGCCATGCGAGCGACTCAGGTTTGCTTCGTCGGTCAAACCGAGATCGGTCATTTCTTCGGTTGTGAGCAGCGACACTACGACATCAAAGCCTTCGTTTTTCCAGGTGAGTGCTTCATTTGCAAGCCAGTCGTTACCTCGCGGGCGGGGCACAATGGCAAGTCGCCCACGCCATGGTCCTTCGATTTGATAGGTAGTCATAGAAATCCTAATTCTTAGCCACGATTTCTCGCGGTAGCGAGTCGACATCGACTCCTCTTTCCCTGAGAACCATAATGCGATGATGTCCCTCGATAAGCGTACCATCCGGTCGCACCTGCAGCGAATTCGGCTGACCGACTTTGAGAGAATCGATGAGCTGTTCGTTCGACAATTTGCGAAATTCCTCAAGCTTTGGCTGGCTAAGCGAGCGGTCAGGATGCAGCGATTTGAGCGGCGGCTGTTTCAAATCGATGGTTCCCCCCGATCAAATTAGCCCAAAACCTTCGGTACCCGAAAGTGACCTGAGGCTGCATCGGGCGCCTGATCCAAAGCGAGATCCTGGCCGAGCGATGGTTGCACTTCATCAATCCGCGCAGCTTCGGTGCGCTCGCCTTCGGGCGTCAGACCACCCAGGGCCGGCTCGATCGCGGCGGTGTCGATCTCGTTCAGCTGCTCGACGTAGGCGACAATCTCAGCTATCTGCGGCGCAAAGACGCGGCGCTCTTCGTCGGTGATTTCCAGGTGCGCCAGCTGTGCGATCTTTTCGATGTCAGATTCGGTAATGGGCATGGTTCTTGTAACTCAAACTAATGGGGATTCGCCTCGCGGCGAGCGATGCAATTTTCAGCCGCCCTCATAAAACGCTCGCGCAATTCCTTGTCCGCAATTCGGCTTGCCGCTGAAACCAGTTTGGCCGGAATCGCCGGCGCTGCAACGGGCGACGAATCCTTCGCTGGGAAATTCAGGGCCCGCGCCGAGTCTATGGTTGCCGGGTCGATGCGGAATTCGATAAAGTCAATCACGTCGCGGCCCAGCAATCGATTAACGCGAAACAGAAGTTCGGCACTCATCGTCTGCATTTGCTTCTGCCAGATCGCGTCGGCGACCGAAACGATGAGGGTCTTCTGATAAACGCGAAAAGGGATCGCGTTGGGACGCAGTCCGGCGCCGGCCGCGCGTGTCCACGCGATTTTGGTCGCGATTTCCGTCATCTCAGAATTCGCGTCAGTGGCGTTCAGGAGTTTCGGCAATAAACGGTTTAAGTCGATCATAACTTTTGCAAGTCCCGAAGTGTAATGGAAGACAAGCAAAACAAC
>DATGVD010000365.1:0-3298 GCA_035300785.1 Pyrinomonadaceae bacterium
TCGCCGCGGCGATGGAACTGTTCGGAGTTGCGCGGTACATCTCAGTTCCGATCGCCGCGATCGCGATCTGGTGGCTGGTAGTTAAAGGATCGTATCAGCGAGTGGAGCGCTTCTTTCTGGCGATGTCGCTGGTCTTTCTCAGTTACGTTGTTTCAGCTTTTCTGGCTCATCCTCCCTGGGGCACGGTGGTTCGCGAAGTTGTGCACCCCCATTTCGAATTCGGTTCCGCATACCTGTTCACTTGCGTCGCGATCATCGGGACGACGATCTCGCCCTATATGCAGGTCTTCATCCAATCGTCGGTCGTTGAGAAGGGTGTCCGGGTTGAGAGGTACGCGCTCACCCGCGCGGACGTGTGGATTGGCACGGTCTTCGCAATCATGATCGTTTTCTTCATAGTGATTTCGACGGCCGCCACTTTGAATGTACATGGCGAGCACATTGAATCAGCAGCACAAGCCGCCCGGGCGCTGCGGCCACTGGCCGGCCCATACGCTGAAGTATTGTTCGCCGTTGGCCTGCTGGGCGCTTCAATGTTAGCGGCGGGCGTTTTGCCATTGGCCACAGCCTATTCGATTAGCGAGGCGCTCGGATTTGAGAAAGGCGTTTCCAGCAATTTTCGCGAGGCGCCAATTTTTCTCGGTATTTTCACGTTCCTGATTGCACTCGGCGCGCTGATCGCGATGATGCCTGGTCTCCCTTTGATTCGCGTGCTTATCATCACCCAGGTCATAAATGGAGTGTTGCTGCCGGTAATTCTGGTGGCTGTGTTGCGTTTGGTGAACAATCGCGAACTAATGGGTACGCACACAAACGGCCCGCTCTACAACTTTGCCGCGTGGTTAACCACATTCGTGGTTTCAGCATTGTCAGCGTTGCTGATTGCGGCGACTCTTTTCCCTAACCTCTTCGCGAAGTAGGTCTGCACAAGTAAATGATTCGACCGCGAGTCTTACTATTCCCGCGCTGCCGCGGTTTCGATCTCGCCAACCCGGACGTTTGGTGGTAAAAGTACGTTCAATCGTTCGTCAGCTATTCGAACGTCGAGGATTGCATGGGTACTAGCAGCTCAGCTCGAAGGAATAGATTCCCGTTGATCCTACTCGCAACGGTGGCGACGGGACTGGGTGTCTATCTGTTTACGTTGTTCTTCGCCGCGCGTTTGAGCGAAGGACCCCACACTAGTTTTCTGAAGATCCCGGCGGTCGCACTCTGGGCTCTTCTTGCCTATTTCACAGTGCGACTTGTGAACGCAGCTCTTTTTGATTTCGCGTTTCGGATCCGGCGCGGATACGAAGCACCAACGTTGGTTCGAAACATTTTCACACTCGTAATCTTCACCGTTCTGTTCGTTCTCATCTTCAAGTGGTTCTACAGCGAAATTAATCTAGGCGCGTTATTCACCACCTCAGCAATTTTTGGCGTAATTATTGGTCTCGCACTGCAAGACACGCTGGGAAACTTCTTCTCGGGCATCTCGCTTCAAGCAGATCGTCCCTTTCAGATTGGAGACGTGATCGTTGTCAGCCAGCAGAAACATACGGGCGTAGTTGAAGGAATCACCTGGCGCGCGATAAAGATCAGAACTTTTCAGAACCACATTGTTCTTGTTAGCAACAGTAATGCCGCCAAGGAGGCTATCGAAGTTGCGCCGCGCGACAACTTGAATGCGCGATTGATCTTCTTCAGCACCGTTTACACTGACTCGCCGGCCAAGACAATTCATGTCGTTCGCGAAGCCGTGCGCGACGCTGACAACGTGTCTGAGAAAATTACCCCGATTGTGCGAATCAGGAATCTTGGCGAGTCTTCGATTGAATGGGAAATAAAATACTGGCTGGAGGATTACGCCAAGTATAACGACACCGATGCACTCGTTCGTCAGCGAACCTGGTACGCATTGCGTCGCAACGGCCTGACCTTCGCATTTCCGACCCGCACCCTTCACCTCGAAAGAAAGGTCACCGCCAGGCCCACGACGGCGGAAGACGAAATCGCCGATCGCCTCTCGGCGGTCGATGTATTCGCTCCGCTTTCGACAGATGAGCTTCGCCAGCTGGCCATGGCGACCGTCGGGCACGTCTTCGCGCCCGGCGAGACGCTCATTCGCGCCGGCGACGAGGGTTCGTCGATGTTCGTGGTGCACAACGGCCGCGTGCAGGTGCAGCTGACCGAGAGTGGCAAATCGCGCCCAGTTGCGGTGCTTAGCGAAGGAAACTTTTTCGGCGAAATGGCCCTGTTTACCGGCGAGCCCCGAACTGCCAGCGTGGTTGCACTCGAAGAAACAGAAGTGCTCGAAATTGGCCATGCAGCGATGAAGCATCTTTTTGAAACCAATCCCAGCCTCGTCGAATCCATCAGTTGGACCATTGCCGAGCGCCGTGCCGGCCTGGCGGCGAGCGCGGAACAGGCCACCCCTAATAGCCTTGCCGAGTCGGCGGGTTTGCTGACATCGATCAAGCGCTTCTTTGGTCTGCGGTGAAACCGTCTTAGGCTAATCCCCCGAAAATTCTCCCAATTCCGGGCTAATTGTGTCAACTCTTCAGTGGTTGACATGAGGACACTCAATGTTTATTATTACGCCGTGCTCATGGCTGACGAGGCGCTAAGCCAATGGCCTTGAGACTTGAGAAAAGAGAAAGTCGAATTACTTGAGGAGGAAGAGTTATGAGTATCAGTCGTTATGATCCGTTTCGCGATTTGCGAACCTTGCAGCAGGAAGTGAATCGTCTTTTCACCGGCAACTTGCCGCATTCGTTCGACGATGAGGGAATCGCGCGCGGTTCGTGGAGCCCGAGCGTCGATATCTACGAAAACAAGGACCACATCGTGCTCGAAGCAGAACTGCCCGGCATGAGTCGCGAGGATTTTGATCTCTCAGTTGAGAACAACGTGATCACCCTTCGCGGCGAGCGTCATTTCGAAAAGAAGGAAGACACAGACAACTACCATCGAGTAGAGCGTGCCTACGGTAGCTTCCTGCGGTCATTCACGCTGCCGAATACCGTCACGGCTGAGGGCGCGAACGCTGATTACCGCAACGGCGTGTTGCGCGTGACCCTGCCGAAGCGCGAAGAGACAAAGGCTCGCCGAATCGAAGTCAGCGGCGAAAGCAAGACGATCGAAGCGAAAGCTGAAGCTGCAAAAGCATCTGCCGCGAAGAACTGACCAGCGGCAGGACTCCGAGCGGGGCGCTGGCGCAATCGTCAGTTGCCCCGTTTGCTTTGCATAGTTCATGCTGGCGAGGGGAGAGTAAGCAGAAGCGTAGCGTAAAGAGAATTCAATGCGTTTAGAGAAA
>DATGVD010000366.1:0-13749 GCA_035300785.1 Pyrinomonadaceae bacterium
TCGCGGCTTGGCTGTTCGAGTCCTGTATTCGATTTTGGCTCTGCTGAGTCTGCTGATTTGTCGACTGCTGGTTCATCGCCTGGTTATTTCTGGTCCGGATGTCGTCGCTTTCGGCGGCGCGATTTTGGGATATCCCGCCAACCGATTTGTCCATCTCTTTGAACCTATCGGACGCCTCGGACTTCCGTGGTCCAGACACAGAAGCGACACGTTGCGCGGCGCGCTCTTCAACCGATTTGCTTTGGGCGCGTCCGGCCTCACCCGGAGGTGGCGGCGCAAAAGACGGCTGCTGCTGCCGCGTCTCCTCTTGTTTGGCGATTACCGGTTCGGCGCCTCGCACGAACAACGGCCGGTCAGTGGTGGCCCCTTCTTTCTCCGGCTTCGGCGGCGCGGTCGTGTTGTCCGCAACTTTCGATTCGTCCTTCTTCAAGTCCGAGCTTGGATTCTCTGCCGGATGGGAAACTGTTGCTGACGGGTTCGCGAAGGTTTGCCCTGTCTGCTTAGCTTCCGGAGCAGAAGGGTCGCCTGGCTTCACAGCCCTGACTTCCTTTTCAGCCGTCTGCTCGTTCCGTGCAACGAGCCTGGAGTCCCCTTGACGGCGGAGAGCCAAAAACGTCACGCCGACGGCCACAACCAACACCGCGGCAAAGGCTGCATAACGCAGCATCGGCGGTGCGAAAAACGAAGTCAGTTTCTGCCAAAGCGACCCGCCGGCGGTTTCAATCGCTCCGGCGCCGGCGTTCGCTGTAGCTCCGGCGGCGATCGATAATTGGGTCGCCAGTGTGCGGCAGTCGTGGCACTCTGCCAGGTGCGACACATAGCGAGAGCGCGCCGCTGCGGGAGCCGCACCTTCGGCAAATGCGTTGAGTTCATCGGCGTCCAGATGGTCCGCCGGCGCGCCGGCAGGAGCGTGCCCGCCGTAGCGCTTCAGCAAAACGTCGATTTGTGAATCTTCAGGTTGCATCTAACTATATCTTTCGGAAACAGCCGGCTCCGTGACGAAAATCATTTCCGGCCGCAGCCACCCGTACGATGAACGAACGCTCGTCCCACAACTTGCGAAATCATAGCGAACAAGTTCTAACGCCTCGCTATCCTTCCAGCGGCGAATTCTGCAAAGTCGACTCTGGTCGCGACGCGAGCATGGGTTCGACTTCGGTTTGCAAATGCGCCGCGATTTCGGCCAACGATCTCGTAGCCTCTGACTTCGTCCAGCCGTGCTCCTTCATTAGAATTTCCTCGACGCGCTCTCTTATTTCGGAATGTATGCGCGTCAGGCGGCGGCTGGCGGTCGCTTCATGAACTCCCAGAACTGCTCCCGCCTCACGGAGACGGAGCCCGTCGAAATAATACAACTTCACCAGCAGACGATCCTCCGCGTCGAGTTTAGCGAGCGTCTGTGCCAGCGCCTTCTCGACATCGGCCGCGGCCAACTCGCCGGCCAGGGCTTCCTCAGGATTTGGCGAAGACTGAAAGACGCTGAGGGCGTCCCGCTCGCCATCCGAATCGTGCGCCAATCGATCCAGATCAGCGTCTTCTTCGGTCTGCACGAAACGCGACTCGCGGCGATGCTGATCGATGGCCAGTTGACCCACCACGGCACGCAGCCACCCGCCCAACGAACCGGCGCCCGAATAGTACGCCAGCTTTCCCGCCGGCCGGCCGTCCGCGCGCGCTTTCAGTCCGTGCAACTCAGCCCAAATCGATTGCGCCAGATCCTCAGCCGTGTCTTCGTTAGAACTTGCAGAGCGCGCCGCGGAACGCACGGTCGCGCCAAAGCCTTCCACCAGCTCACTCCACGCCGACTGATCACCTCGCTCGCAGGCGATCACCAAACACAAGTCGTCGGCCCGGAGGCCGTCGAGAAAACTTTCGATCGCCGTGGCCGGCGGCGAAGGATTATCCTTCAAGACGTACTTGTCGATTGCCAGACGCAGGCGCGCTGATACTGCTCCCTCATCAAGCGCGCGCGAATTCGCCGCTCGGGCCAGGAGGCGCTCGGCTCCGGCGCGAATCAACTCTTCAATCTTTTTTGCTTCCTGCGTCAAGAATCTTCCAAGTTGCCCGTCAGCCAGCGCGCCAATCCTATCACGATAATTCCTGCGAACCGGCGGCCAATCTCGATTTCAGCCGCATTGGTTTGATGAGAGATTGCGCTTCCGGTTGCCGGCACTGTTTTCGGAACCGGGAGCGGACCGGGGTCCCGCGCGGGCAGCGCGCGTGGGGTGGTGGATGCGACCGGGTCATGGAGTCTCTCAGCCCCGGACCGCAATTGTTCGGGGGCAAATCGACAATCACCAATCTAAAACCTAAAATCCCAGTGTGCTGCGCGTAACTGAAATCTTTCGCTCGATCCAGGGCGAATCGACGCACGCCGGCCGGCCGTGCACATTCGTGCGGCTGACCGGCTGCCCGATGCGCTGCGTCTGGTGCGACAGCGAATATACTTTCACCGGCGGCGACCACGTCTCGATCGAAGACGTGATGAAAAAGGTGCGCGACTTTGGTTGCAGTTTGGTCGAAGTAACCGGCGGCGAGCCGCTCGCCCAGCGCGAGGCTCTGGCTTTGATTACGAGACTTTGCGACGAAGAATACGAAGTCCTGATCGAAACCGGCGGCTATGTCTCGACCAAAGAAGTGGACCGGCGAGCGAAGATAATCCTGGACATCAAGTGTCCGGGCTCAGGCGAGGCTGAACGAAATCATTGGCCCAATCTTGATTTGCTGCAAGCCGATCGAGACGAAGTGAAGTTCGTGATCGCTGATCGCGCCGACTGGGACTTCGCGCTCAAGGTGATCGCTGAGCACGATCTCGAAAGGCGCGCCCGAGCGATCCTGATCTCTCCGGCCTGGGGCCAGATTGACCTGGCTGAACTGGCGAATTGGATCGCCGGAAGCGGAATGGAACTTCGCATGCAGTTGCAACTGCACAAGTACATCTGGAGCCCGGACGCGCGCGGAGTATAAGTCGAACATTCCATTTGTCATTTTGCTTCGTGTCCGTTCGTGTTAATTCGTGGATCGCTTTCTCTTCTCAGCCCAGGGCACGATCCACGAAATCACACGAAGCAAAGCGAGACGAATAACAAATGAGAAGTGGAAACTGAGTCAATCAATCTAATGGGCGGCAGCAGTGAAATCAAACACGAGTCGATTGAGGAAATGGATTCATTCATCCTTCCGCCTTCATCCCTGGCTGTCTGTCTCGTTTCCGGCGGCATGGACTCTTGCGTCACAGCAGCCATAGCGGCGAAGGAAAACACTGAACTTGCTTTCCTGCACGTTTCGTACGGCCAGCGGACCGAGGCGCGGGAGCGCCGCGCGTTTGACGAACTTGCCGATCACTATGGCGTGACTAATCGTTTGGCAGTGTCCATTGAGCACCTGAAAACGATCGGCGGCTCGTCGCTAACCGACCAAAGTATTCCCGTGACCGAAGCCAACCTTGCTGCGCGCGAAATCCCGACCAGCTACGTTCCTTTTCGTAACGCGCACCTGCTTTCGATTGCGGCCAGTTGGGCCGAGGCGATCCGCGCCCAGCGCATCTACATCGGTGCGGTGGCGGACGATTCGTCCGGTTATCCCGATTGCCGTCCTGAGTTCTACGAGGCCTTTCAAGGCGCGATTGACGCCGGCACCAGACCGGAAACGCGCGTTGAAATCGTTACCCCGGTGATTCACTTGCGCAAGTCAGAGATTGTGCAGCGCGGTCTGGAACTGGCGGCGCCGCTGGAACTCACCTGGTCATGTTACCAGGCGGAAGATAAGGCTTGTGCGCGCTGCGATTCATGCGCCTTGCGTCTGCGCGCGTTCAAAGACGCCGGGGTCACGGACCCGATTCCCTATGCTTGACAGTCGCGGTCTCGCTGATTAACTTAAAGCCGGTTTGCGGCCACCTACAACTTGTTGTAATTGAATGGCATCTTAACGTCGGTCGCTCAGGCAGCCACAGTTTAATTTGGAGGATTACATGATGCGTCGTTCTTATTTCATTACCTCGATCGCGGCAGTTGCAGTTCTTCTTTGCGGCGCCGCGGCCGTCTCAGCTCAGACGGGCCAACTTCGCGGCCATGTTCTGCTCAAGCAGGCCGACGGCACTACGATTAAAGCCGCGGGCGCGCAAGTGGACGTCTTCCGCACCGACCTGCCCGGATCGTTCCCAACCAAGACCGACAAAAGCGGTGTATTTGTCTATGCGGGCCTGCCGTTCGTGGGTCGGTACATCATCGCTGCGAGCATGCCCAACGCCGCACCTAATTTTATCGCTGGTGTCAGAGTTGGTCAGGACATCGACTATGAAGTTGTGCTGTCACCGGGTGACGGGCGTCGCCTGACTGAAGCGGAAGCCAAGGCCCTGGTGAAGCCAGGTGGCGGAGGTTCAACTCCGACTGGTGGCGGTGGCGCTAAGATTACTCCCGAAGAGGAAGCGAAGCGAAAAGCGGAGAATGAAAGGATCGCAAAGGAAAACGAAAAGAACGTAAACATAAATAAGGTGGTTGGTGAAGCTTTCAAGGCCGGCAATGCCGCGTTGACCGCGAAGAACTATGACGAAGCGCTCAAGCAATACGACACGGGTCTGGCCGCGGATCCCGAGCAGCCTTCCCTTTTGACTAATAAGACGTTGGCTCTGAAAGCGCGGGGCGTCGATAGGTACAATGCTGCGATTCTAACGAAGGATGAAGCCGCGAAAACATCCGGACTTGAACTAGCGAAGGCGGATTTCAAAGCTGCCGCCGACGCGGCGAATAAGGCGGCTGACATCATAAAGAAGATGCCGGCGGCCACGGATCCTGAGGAGCAGAAGCAGCAGACCGTGAACAAATACGCCACGATGAGTGCTCGAGCCGAAGCCATGCGCCTGTTCGTGACCAAGGCCGACGGGACCCAGGTCGATGCCGGCGCGGCCGCATTTCAGGATTACATCGCGGTCGAAACGGACGCGGCAAAGAAATCACGAGCGCAACTTGATATGGCGCAAATGCTGCTCGACGCAGGCGCCGGCGACAAGGCATTTGCTGAATTTCAGAAGATCCTCGCCGAGAAACCTGACGATCCGGACGCGAATCTCGGGGCCGGACTGGCGCTCTTTAGCACTGGCGACAAAGCCAAGTACCAGGAGGCGGCGAATTATTTGCAGCGCTTCGTTGACAAAGCTCCGGATACCCACAAGTTCAAGAACGACGCGAAAGCGGTTCTGGCTGAATTGAAGAGCACGGAAAACGTCGTGCCTGAAAAAACGAATGCTCCTCCACGGCGCAAGCGACCGTAATCGGCAAAGTGGTTTCTGTTTATTGTTTAGGGCACGGTGCGCCGTGCCTTTTTTGTTTGGCGGCGGGCGCTAATGAAAATCGTGCGACCCGGCGCTCGCCATTGTGATCTGAAGCGGCTCGACGCGCCTGGCCTTTACTGAAACGACGTTGTCCTGATGTTGCAACGCTCCTTCGATCAGCAGAAACGGATAATCAACCAGCACGAGTCGATTCTTTTCGAAAAGCTGCGGCGTGACGATCACGTTCGCGATTCCAGTCTCGTCTTCCAAACTTAGAAACACGAATCCTTTCGCCGTGCCGGGACGCTGACGCACGATCACCCAGCCGGCTATGCGCACCGGCATTCCGTTGCGCGTGCTCTTCAAATCAATTGCGCGGACAACGTTCATCGTGTCGAGCCACGCGCGTTGATGGGCCATTGGGTGGCGGCCAATCGTCATTCCCGTGCCGCGCAAGTCCGCATTCAAACGTTCGCTGAGAGTCATCGGCACGAGCGGTGAGCCGTTCTCTTCTTCAACTGCTTCGTACAACGGACCAACGGCCCGCGCCACCCGCTCGACTTGCCACAGCGCATCGCGACGATTCGTGCTGCCAGGGTGTTGGGTGTGGGGTTTAGGGTGTAGGGGATTTAATCTCGAGGCTGGCTCCCGGGACTTCTCTTTCCTTTGCGCTTTTGCGCCTTGGCGTGAGTTTTCATCAGTTATTGACGCGGCGGTGGGAAGGCAAGGAGAACTTTCACACAAAGGCGCAAAGACGCAAAGTTTTTCTCCATCGATAAAATTCAACGCTCCCGTCGCCGCCAGTTTCCGCAACTCGTCTTTTCTCAATTCCGGCACGCGTCTGTGCAAATCATCGATGCTGGTAAACGAGCGCTGCCCGCGCTCGCTCACAATCGCGCGGCCGGCATCTTCGCGCAAACCTTTGACGCACATCAGGCCGAGACGGAGATGAGGAGACAGGGAGACAGGGAGACGGGGCGAAGGGGAGATACAGAGATGAGGAGAACGAGCTTGATCAGCTGGATTCTCCCCGTCTCCGTTTCTCCCCATCTCCGTTTCTCCCTGTCTCCCCGTCTCCAACGTACATTCCCAATTCGACCGCGTCACATCCACCGGCTTCACTTTCAATCCATGCCGTTGCGCGTCTTTGATAATCGTGAATGGCTGATAGAAACCCATCGGCTGATTGTTGAGCGTAGCAGCGGTGAACGCGGCCAGGTAATGGCATTTGAGATAGGCGCTGGCATAAGCAATCAAAGCAAAACTGGCGGCGTGCGATTCGGGAAAACCATAAAGCGCAAACGAAGCGATCGATTGCACAATTTCGTCCTGCGTCTGGCCGGTAATTCCCTCCTTCGTCATCCCCCGCCGCAGTTTGATTTCAATCTCGCGCATCCGCGCTTCCGAACGCTTGAACCCCATCGCGCGGCGCAACTCTTCCGCCTCGCCGCCGCTAAAACCCGCGCAGATCATCGCCATCTTTAACAACTGTTCCTGGAAAAGCGGCACGCCGAGCGTGCGCCGGAGCACCGGCTCGAGCGCCGGATGCGCATACTTAACCGGCGCGCGGCCCAAACGTCGACTCAGGTAAGGATTTACCATGTTGCCGACAATCGGCCCCGGCCGGATGATCGCCACCTGCACCACGATGTCGTAAAACTTTTGCGGCCGCAGTCGCGGCAGACAAGACATCTGGGCGCGGCTTTCAACCTGGAACATGCCAATCGTGTCCGCGTTTTGCAAAGCGTGATACACGAAAGCGTCGTCTGTCGGCAAATGCGCCAGATCAACCTCTTCGCCCGAAGTAGCGCGAATGATTTGAATCGACTCTTCCAACACAGCCATCATTCCCAGCCCCAGCAAATCGACTTTGATAATGCCAAGGTCGGCGCAATCTTCTTTGTCCCACTGCACCACTACGCGACCGGGCATCGCCGCCGGCTCCAGCGGCACAACTGAATCCAGCTGCCCCTGACAAATCACCATGCCGCCCGAATGCTGACCCAGGTGTCGCGGCAGATCCTGAACGGCCGTGTAAAGTTGAAAGAATTTCTTAATGCGCCGGTCAGCCAGGTCAAGGCCCGCATCTTTGAACTGCCGCTCGGTCGTGTCTTTCGGATCTTTCCACTCCCACGTGTGCACCAGACCCGATAAACGTCCGACAGTTTCTTCATCAAAGCCGAGCACTTTGCCGACTTCGCGGGCGGCTGAACGACCGCGATAGGTAATCACGTTCGCGGTCATCGCGGCGCCCAGCTTGCCGTAGCGTTCGTAAACATATTGAATCGCCCGCTCGCGCTGATCGCCGCTCGGCAAATCGAGATCGATGTCCGGCCATTCGCCGCGCTCTTCGGAAAGAAAACGCTCGAACAAGAGTTCCATGCCGACGGGATCTACGGCCGTGATGCCAAGGGAATAGCAGACCGCGCTATTCGCCGCCGAACCGCGACCTTGCACGAGAATGTTATTGCGCCCGCAGAACTGAATGATGTCCCAAACGATTAGGAAATAGCCTTCGAGTTTAAGCTTTTCAATTAGCCGGAGCTCGTGCTCGATTTGCTTTTGGGCGCGCGCGAAACTCGGCGCACCATTCCGGCCCGCGTAACGCAAACGCGCGCCTTCGTAAGTTCGCTGGCGCAGAAACGAAGTCATCGTCTCGCCCGGTGGCACCGGATATTTGGGAAACTCGTAACCGAGATCCTGCATGGTGAACTCCAGCCGCGACGAAAGCTCGACTGTGTTCGCAATCGCTTCAGGCAAATCGGCAAATAGTTGCGCCATTTCTTTGGGAGATTTCACGTGTCGTTCTGAATTAAGTGCCAGCAGCCGGCCGGCAGTTTCCAGACGCACATGATTACGTATACAGGTGAACACGTCCGCCACCTGGCGCTGCGCGCGCTTGGCATAACCAACACCATTCGTCGCCAAAAGCGGCAGCTTCAATCGTCGCGCGATTTCGATCAACGCATGATTGCGCGCTTCTTCCGCGCGATTGAAATGACGCTGCAGCTCGGCATAGACGTTTTCTTTGCCGAAGACATCGATCAACCACTCAGTGTTTCTCTGCGCCCCCTCTGCGACGCTTGCATCTCTGCGGTGAAATTCCTTCGCCAGCGGCCCATCGCTTCCGCCTGTCAAACAAATCAATCCTTCCGCATGCGCCGCCAACTCATCCCGCGTCACTGCACACTCTCCCGGCTTAGCGTGCTTAGGTACGCGCAACTTCATCAGAGTGATCAGCCGGCAAAGGTTTTGATAGCCCGTGCGATTGCAGACCAGTAGAGGCAGATAAATTACGTCTCCGTTTTTTGAACTTGAAACTTGAAACTTGAAACCTGAAACCGCTATTTCCGCGCCAATGTGCGCCTTGATGTCACTCTTCTTTGCGGCCATATGAAACCGCGGCGCCCCGTAAACGCCATTTCGATCCAGCAGAGCCATCGCCGGCATGTCCAGTTCAGCACCGGCGCCGATTAACGCTTCCGGCGTCGAAGCGCCTTCGAGAAAACTAAACGCCGATCGAGCATGTAGCTCAATGTAATCAGTGCGCAGTGGGCGGTGGGCAGTGGGCAGCTCACTTTGCGCTTTGCCCTTTGCCCTCTGCTCTTTGTTTTCAGTCATACGTCCCTTCGACAAACCACTCCTCGTTTTGCAAATCGCGATAGATCCGGCAAAGCATTTCCGTTTGGACTCCGATTAGACTGACCACCGCCACGTCCCATTCGTCCCTGGCCCATGAATCCTTGCGCCACCAATCACCAGACGTTCGCCACGGACCAGACGCGCACACAATGGTGCCGCGCAAAGCGCAGTGATCCGCATCTCGAACGCTAATTTGTGACGGTCGCCCATGCATGATGTGCACTTTGGCGCGCCACGGGGGTCGAAACTTTCTGAAGCCAATGACACATTGCTGATTGCCAATTGCCGTTTGCCGATTGCGAGTTGATTTCTTCCGGCCATGCGAGAGGTCAAAGCGCTTCATTTGAAATGCGTCGGGCCGATGTGTGTCCAGAAGTTCAGGCGAACCTACATTCTCTGCTCCTAACAGTTTTGCTAACCGGGCTAGAGTAACTTCCAGTTTCTCCGGTTCGGGCGCAAGCGGAATAAACAGGCCCGTCTGCATCACGCGTGGCTGCACCGGCTCAGCCGTGATCGCGACCGCGACGATCGGAGCCGGCGGCGGATGCGACTCAATATCGAGTAAGAACAATCGCAGGAACGTTCTTGGATTGCGCATGGGCACCGGCAGAGTTATGGACCGCTCATGCTCGGTTCCGTTCTCCAGTTTCATACGCAAGCGCAGTTCGTTCGTTGCCAGCGCCTGCGTGTTCAGATTTGCGCAAAGCTGGTTAAGCAAACGCGACAGGATGAACGACAAGGGTTCGAGTTCATCAACGGGATGTTCTAATTCGATCGCCTGTTCAAAGCCGGGCCGCAGCTGAACCAGGACCAATTGCCGCTCGCTCTTCCCCTGGGCCAGTTTTTGTAGTCGCACTCCTTCCGGTCCCAGTCTTTGCGCAATTCCTTTCAGTGGCAGCCGCGCCAGTTCACCAAACGTGCGCACGCCCCAGAGCGTGAGTGTTTCTCGCAGTTCTACCGCGCGATCCGTTTCAATTCCCGCGAGCGAATAATCGAGTACTCTTAATGGCAGGTTACCAAGATGTGCGAGCTCTGCCCCGAGGGGAATCATCGTTACACCGGTAATGTTCCTCGCTGTGTGGATCGCAGCGTCAGGATTCGCGGCGATGGCCACATTAACCCTGAAACCAAACTCCGTTGCGCGCTGCCTGATCGCACCTGCCTGGCTGTACAGCGCCGCGCTGAAACCAGGTTTCGCTGCGAACATCAAGTCGCAACCTTCTATGTCCAGCACCACCGTATCCACTGATGTTTGCTCAACTAATGGCGAGAAAGTGAAGGCTAGATCGACCAGCGAATCCGAAGAGACACCATCTCCCATATTGTTTTCAGAGACACTTTGGCGATAAATACAGGCCAACATCGCTTCCCTGCTATTCGGCGGAAATTCCGGAATCGAACGTGCGCGAAGATTACCGAATATCCGCGAATGCTGTCAAGGGCGTCCCTATGCAGTCGTCGCGTGGGTCCTGAATTTTGCTTTCGGTTGGCAAGCGATGGGCTTCCGTTGATTAATCTGTAAGCCGCTACCGCAAAGCAGGAGTGAATGGGTTAAAGGAGAATCACAGGCATCGAGTTGCTGCCCCAGGTTGTTGACGAGAACCAGTCGGGTGTTTTCAGACCATTGTGGGCGATCCACTCTTAACGCTAAAGTCGTCTCAAAAGCCTTTGTAGTACATGACCATGCCAGAGAGTTATTCTTCAGCTCTAAACTCAACGAAGCGCAGGAACGAACACAAGATGTCTGACTTATTACCACCAGCGCCGTGGGCGTGTGTTCGATTGCGTGGCGGAAACGATACCACCACGACGATACAATTCTGCGCGCGTACTGAGCCGCCACATCAGCCATGTCTAACATGACAAGGCCGAAGCCGCCGCTTTGCAGCACCAGATCAGTCGCTTTAAACGCCCGCTCGAGATTGTTTGCGCAGCGAATCCACAACAAGCGATCCAATGCTATGCCGGCATGTGCTGCTGAAGCCGGATCGAATCTGTCGCCCATATCGATTAGCGCGCACGCTTCATCGGCCCAGGTCGCCTGCGCCAAAACAGAAAGCAGAACACTGGTTCGCCCTGACGAGGTCGCTCCTGTAATTTCCGTAATGGCGCCGAGAGGAAGGCCATTTGAAAGTGCATCGATCTCTGCGATGCCCGTGATCAGTGTCTCAAATGAAAATTTCCGGCTCGGCGCGAACGAACTTTCGAAGCGTTTTGCCAACGCCGATTCGATCTCTCTCTTTGAAATTGCCGCTCTCACATTTCACCATTTCAATATTTTCTAATCACGCCCACCACTACACCCTGAATGCGCACGCGGTCAGCCGGCTTTACCACGATCGGTTTATAACGTGGATTGGCGGGTTCTAATCGCACTTGATTGCGTCCCGGATAGAATCGCTTTACCGTCGCGTCAGTGCCATCAATCAGCGCCACTACGGTCTGGCCGTTCTCAGCGGTCTGCTGCGATTGAACGATGATGTAATCGTCGTCTCTAATCTGTTCATCGATCATCGAATCACCGCGTACGCGCAACGCGAACATCCGCGCGCGCCGCAGCATGTCCCGGGGAATGTTAACAGTCTCGTAATTCAGCACTGCCTCGATCGGTCTACCCGCCGCTACGACCCCGAGCAAAGGGATCTCATACTTCTCTTCGGCCGTCGCTCGCTCAACGATTTCAATTCCGCGACTGACATTGGGAATCCGTCTAATCAAGCCTTCTCTTTCCAGAATTGAGAGGACCTGATGCACGCTGGCCGATGAACTCATGCCGAACTGCTTTCCAATCTCGGCGATAGTCGGCGGCTCCTGATGCGCATCGACATAATGCGAGACATAATCAAATACTCTTCGCTGGCGAGCTGTGATAGCCATACATTTCCCTCCGAGTTCCAGCGCTGGACGCCGGGTTTTTGCCGAGCCACGAAGATTATCGAATATTACCGAACAGTTTGTCCAGCGCGCGAAGGGGACTATTTTCGATTAAGAAAGCAGGATGTGTAGGGTCGGATTGATGGAGTGATTTGCTGATTACAGCGACACTGTCTGCTCGGCCCAGAACTGAAACTCGCGATGCTTGTTTTCTTCGGCCCGTGCCAATACTTCGCCACTGGCCACGCGGCGCACTTGCTCAAACACGCGCGCGCCAACCTCATCGATCGATTCGGTCCCGTCGATGACGCCGCCGGCCGACAGATCGAGATCGCGAGACATGCGTTCGAAGACAGGCGTGTTTGATGCGAGCTTGATGACCGGCGCGATCGCATTTCCGATCGTCGTCCCGCGGCCGGTGGTAAAAACGATGACGGTCGCCCCGGCGCCTACCAGACCAGGCGTCGATTCCTGATCGTATCCGGGTCCCTGCATCAGATTAACTCCGCGGTTCTTTGGCGGCTCGGCATATTCAACGACGCCCTCAATCCGCGTGGTGCCGGCTTTAGCGATCGCGCCGAGCGATTTGATTGTGATGTTAAGCAGACCGCCGGCGACATTTCCCGGGCTCGGATTCTGGTTCAGCACTGCGCCGAACTTCGAGGCGTATTCCTTGTACCAATCAACCATGCGGTAAATCGCCCGACCCGTCTCAGCGTCTTTCGCCCGATTCGCCAGGACGTGTTCAGCTCCGCAGAATTCCGGGACCTCAGTAATTAAAACCGTACCACCGGAACGCACCAGCAAATCTGCGGCGCGACCCAGCGATGGGTTGGCTGAGATTCCCGAAAATCCGTCTGATGCCCCACACTTCACGCCCAGGACCAATTCACTGATCGAGGTTTGCTCGCGGGTCGCGCGATTTACTTCGGGAAGCATTCTTTCCACTTCTTTCAGGCCCTGTTCAATCGCCGCCTGCGTTCCGCCGACTTCCTGAATCCCAATCTTCGCGACCGGTTTATTAAAAGACCTGTCGCGCTTGAGCAGGTACTTCTCAACTTCTGACAGGTTGGTTTTCTCGCAACCCAAATCGATCAGGATCACGCCGCCGACGTTGGGATGATCGGCATAGTTCGAGAGCGTACGCATCATGACTTCGATGGTCGAGCCGTCCTGACAGCCGCAACCTTTGTTATGCGGAATCGCCACCACACCGTCAACGTTCGGATACTTCTCTCGGCTGTGCAGCGCGAACTCGGCCATGATCGAGATTTGTTGGGCTTCATGACTGGCGCACATGCTGGTTGGCACAATCAAGACGTAGTTGCGGGTTCCGACTCGGCCTTCAGGGCGGCGAAAACCCATGAAAGTTGCGCGTTCACTCGCCGGCACATAGTCAGGCGCCGGCATGCAGGCGTCTTCGCGCAGATGCCGCACGACGGGAACATCGTTCGACATGTTATCGACGGTGATCTGCTCACCTTCTCTAATGCCGCGCGACGTTCCGATCGGCTGACCAAACTGCCGCACGAATTCACCGGCCGGAATATCACACGTGCTGAAACGGTGGCCCGGGGGCACCGCGTCACGCGCTTCGATCACGCGCCCATCCGGCAGCAACATCTCCTGGCCCGCGATGCTCTGACTCTTTACTACGGCAACGTTGTCGTTAGGATCGACGATAATCGCCCACTCGCTTATCGGGCTCATCGCCGCAGTATCAAGAATGACAGAAGACATGTTTCCCTCAGTTGGCTTCGTGCAAGTTCATGCGGACAGCAAGTCCGGCAAAATCAACGAACGGACATTTGGGTGCAAACGCAGCCACAGCCCGGGATTCTCATCGAGCTGCACCGCGCGCTGTTCCGGGTCATCCGAGATTGGAGTTTCCAACAAACGACGAAAGCTTTCGCGCTTGGCGGGCGCGGTGCTCGCGTCGACGATTGACTGAACAATCCGCCGCG